>NZ_JBXWRL010000046.1:0-46694 GCF_059612885.1 Ruegeria sp. YKSD179
ATATTGACCGCGAACCGCTTCAAAGTAGTCGCTGATTTCGCGGATGGCTTTGATGTCCAACCCAGTGTCACGATCAGTATGACGCAAGGCTTCTACCACTGTGCCTAAAGTCGCCTGAGACGTATTGCCCGAGAAGCTGTCCATCGCACAGTCCACTGCGTCTACGCCGGCTTCGGATGCCGCTAATATGGTCGCGCTTGCGATTCCGGCGGTATCGTGAGTATGAAAATGGATTGGTAGGCCAACTTCTTCTTTTAACGCGCGTATCAATACTCGTGCCGCAGCAGGTTTCAGAAGGCCAGCCATGTCTTTTAAGCCTAAAACATGCGCACCGGCGTCGCGAAGCGCTTGCGCCATTCCAACATAATACTTCAGGTCGTATTTGGCCCTGCCCGGGTCTAGTATGTCCCCAGTGTAACAAACTGTGCCTTCGCAAATTTTTCCATTTTCAACGACGGCATCCATCGCCACACGCATGTTTTCAACCCAGTTCAGCGAGTCAAACACACGAAATACATCGATGTTTTGCGACGCCTGACGCACAAACTCCTGCACTACATTGTCCGGGTAGTTCGTGTAGCCAACACCGTTAGCGCCGCGCAGTAGCATCTGGGTCATCAGGTTTGGCATTGCCTCACGCAGGTCACGAAGCCGCTGCCAAGGGCATTCCTGTAGGAACCTGTAGGCCACATCGAAAGTCGCGCCACCCCAACATTCGACCGAGAACAGCTGTGGCAAATTCGCTGCGTAGCTAGGTGCGACCTTGATCATGTCGATCGAGCGCATCCGGGTCGCGAGCAACGACTGGTGTCCGTCGCGCATAGTTGTATCAGTGATCAGAAGCTGCCGTTGGGCTTTCATCCAATCCGCGACGGCCTGAGGGCCTTTCTGTTCCAACAGGTTGCGGGTGCCCATCTGAGGCTCGGCCTTAGCAGCAGGAGGTTTCGCTTCTTTCAGATCGGCTCGTGGACGCGGACGATCCTTCGTTTCTGGGTGACCGTTTACCGTAATGTCCGCGATATAGTTCAGAACTTTGGTGCCCCGATCACGACGTTTTTTGAATTGGAACAGGTCCGGCGTTTCGTCAATAAATTTCGTTGTGTATTTGTTCGACAAAAAGGTTGGATGCTTCAGTAGGTTTTCGACAAAAGCAATATTTGTACTTACACCGCGCACACGAAACTCACGCAGGGCGCGATCCATCCGGGCAATGGCCTTTTCCGGCGTGGGGGCCCAGGCAGTCACCTTTGTCAGCAGCGAATCGTAGTATCGCGTGATCACGCCACCTGCATAAGCCGTGCCGCCGTCCAAACGAATGCCCATGCCTGTAGCTGACCTATAGGCGGTGATGCGACCGTAGTCTGGGATGAAGTTGTTCAGCGGGTCCTCGGTCGTGACGCGCGTTTGCAACGCATGGCCGTTCAGGCGTATCTCTTTTTGACTTTCCTTGCCGGTTGCTTCTGCCAGGGATTTGCCCTCGGCAATCAGTATTTGCGCCTGAACGATGTCAATTCCGGTGACCTCTTCGGTGACGGTGTGTTCAACCTGCACACGGGGGTTCACTTCGATGAAATAGAACTTGCCGGATTCCATATCCATGAGGAATTCGACAGTGCCAGCGCATTCATAGTTCACGTGGGCGCAAATGCGACGGCCCAGTTCGCAGATCTCTGCGCGCTGTGCTTCACTGAGGTACGGGGCAGGGGCGCGTTCAACGACTTTTTGATTGCGGCGCTGGACCGAGCAATCACGTTCGAAAAGGTGATAGATCTGTCCATGCTTGTCTCCGAGAATCTGAACCTCGACGTGACGTGCGCGGGTGATCATTTTTTCCAGATACCCTTCACCATTGCCAAAGGCCGCTTCTGCCTCGCGTCGACCTTCAAGCACCTTCTCCTCAAGCTCATCTTCCGATAGTATCGGGCGCATCCCGCGTCCGCCGCCACCCCAAGAAGCTTTGAGCATTAGCGGGTAACCAATTTCGGCTGCTTCTTTTCGGATTGCATCCATGTCATCGCCCAGCACTTCGGTGGCTGGAATTACAGGCACATCGGCAGAGATCGCGACTTTGCGGGCGCTTGCTTTGTCTCCAAGGGCACGCATCGTTTCAGCCCTTGGCCCGATGAAGGTAATGCCGTTCTGTACGCAGGCGTCTACAAAATCGGGGTTCTCGGATAGCAGACCGTAACCTGGATGGATCGCGTCTGCGCCGCAGGCCTTCGCCACACGAATGATCTCGTCAATCGACAAATACGCCGCGACAGGTCCAAGCCCTTCGCCAATGCGGTAAGCTTCATCCGCTTTGAAGCGGTGCAAGCCCAGCTTGTCTTCTTCGGCAAAGACAGCGACGGTTCGTTTGCCCATCTCATTCGCGGCGCGCATAACGCGAATTGCAATCTCGCCGCGATTGGCGATCAGGATTTTCTTGAAGTCGGTCATTTCAGGTTCCGGTCTGTATTGGTCTGGCCGTGTTCATAGGCGGACAATATGCGCTCGTATATCAGTCGTTCTGGGTAGAACCGGCATGTTAACGCTCGCAAACGCCTATGCTTGCGTTAGCACATTACACGCGCTGCACCGCAGCATCAATCGCCAAGGCAGACAGGTTAGCAGCTTATGGACTTCGGGATCATTCGACCCGACTCATTTGGTGGACTTTCACCCAGGCGTTTGTCGGGCCGAATGCAGTCATTTTTGACCGAAGTTGCTTAACTCAAGCCACTGAAACAGGCTTAACAACTTTGGCAGAGTGCGTGGCAACAGCGTCTTTGCCACTTAGTCTCAAAGCAGGCAGCGGTGTGTGACTGGCGACCTGAACCTGATTGCGGCCCTTGTCCTTGGCGCTGTACAAGGCGTCATCAGCGGCCCTCATCAGATCCTGAGGCATGGTGCCGTGCGCCGGATAGTGCGCGACGCCAACTGAGATAGTGATACGAGGCAACGATTTCTCACCATAGCGTACAGCAACGGCCTCGACTGCCTGTCGCAGCTGTTCAGCGCGCATTACCGCTTCGTCAGGCGTATTGTCCGGCAGGATCAACATGAATTCTTCGCCCCCGATGCGGCAGGCAACTTCGTCGCGGTCACAGCCCTGTTCCAGCGCTGCACCCACCGCACGCAACACCATGTCACCCGCATCATGACCATGCGTGTCATTGAACTTTTTGAAATGATCCACGTCTACGGCAATCAAACTTAGGGCTGATCCAGTCTGCTGGCTTCGACTGATTGATTTGCGCAAAGTTTCAGTCATATGACGACGGTTAAACAATCCGGTCAGGGGGTCGCGAACTGACTGGTCATGCAATTGGTCACGCATCCGTACATTGGCGATGGCCATACTGATTTGTTCCGCGCACAGCTGGGCCAGTTTTTTGCTGGCATGAAACTCCTCGCCAGCGCCTTCGTGCGCGCGCAGATGCAAAAGCCCCACGGTTTCCCCGTGCGCGAGGATGGGAAAACAGAAATAGGGCCGCCCGTCGTGCGGTTCGGCATGTTCACATACAAAGTCAATTTCCGAGGACCCGAACTCATAGGTGCGACCGCGGCGCAAACCCCAACAACCTTCGGGGTGAATGTGCGCCTTGTGGGTGCCGTCGTTCCAACTGGCGCATCCATCCAAAACATCGCGAGAGTTCGAGTAGACCTAAACGCTGCCTTCAGCGTCAGGAAGGATGTGGGTCATGAAGCGCGAAACCATGTCGAATAATTCTTCGAGCGAACGGCTGGATTGCAGCCATTCGTTCAATTCGCCAAGCAGCCTGACCTCGCGGGCCAGCCGCAATTGCTCATCCATCAGTTCGCGTTCCTTCGCGGATTGTTTGCGCAAGGACTGCACTTGAAGTCGGTTGGTCCGGTACGAAACGAGCGTCACGCAAACTAGCGCCATCAAGGCAATTCCACTCAAAATAGTTAGTGAAATTCTCAGTCGAGAAATGAAAGTTGTACGAAGGTCCGATATGTCGGTGAAAAACTGAATTGCACCCAAAAAACGTCCATTTTTTGTGACCGGCATAAAGATTTCAGCCACTTGGTGATGGACGGCGTTTTGAATGTTGTCTGAGTGCAGGTCCAGGCCATCGATTTCTGAAAGGGGAATGGCTTCCTGAAAATAGTAACTCATTCCTCTGGCCACGTCATTGCGAAAGAATGCGCTTTCTTCATAGTTGCCGATTTCATCCGGTCGTGTGGACCAAACAACGCGTCCCGACGTGTTTAAAAGTTTGAACCGATAGACATCCGAAGCCTCCGGCATCGAAGACAAGAACTCTGCATCTCGTGGGCCGACATAACCTGTCCGCAAAGCTCTTTCTGGATCGTCGAGATGCAAGGAAACTCTGCGTTTCCACAATTCAGCTTGTTTTAGAATGTCCGTTTGCAACATACGGTCGACCACCGGCGCAGGGAGTTTGTATACTCCCCAGCCAGCAGAAATGGTCAAAGCTATCAGCAATGCCGAAATACCGATCCATTTCAGCCGATGACTCATGTTCCCCGGCTCAGATTTTTTCATGATCACGTGCTCCCACAACAGTTGAGCAAGCATCCGGGCCAAACTTTTACAGAAAGTTAACGAATCAAATTGGCTACGAAGTCTTTGTTTAGAATTGAACATAGAAAAAGAGTGCATAAACTTGCGAACAAGCCGTGAACAAACTCTTCCCCTGGTCTCTCTTAAAGCGTAGTTTGGACTTATGAGCAGTTTTGACGAAACAGACGCCTTTGAGGGCGCGTCGCTTTCGGCGAGGGCGATGCCCGCGATGTCAGCGGATTATCTTAACGACCTCAATCCGGCGCAGCGCGAAGCGGTTGAGCGGCTGGAAGGTCCTGTGCTGATGCTGGCCGGTGCAGGAACTGGTAAGACCAAGGCGCTTACGGCACGCATTGCCCATCTGCTAAGAACGCACAGGGTGCGAGAGAATGAAATCTTGGCAGTGACTTTCACTAACAAGGCGGCACGAGAGATGAAGGATAGGGTTGGGCGAATGCTTGGCCGGCCAGCCGAGGGAATGCCTTGGCTTGGTACGTTCCATTCCATCTGCGTGAAACTCCTCCGCCGCCACGCAGAACTAGTGGACCTAAAGTCAAATTTCTCGATTTTGGATACGGATGATCAACTGCGCCTGCTAAAGCAGTTGGTTCAGGCAGCTAATATTGATGACAAGCGCTGGCCTGCCAGGATGCTGTCAGGCATCATCGACGATTGGAAAAACCGGGCGCTGACCCCTGACAAAGTGCCCGCTGTGGATGCTGGCGCATTTAATGGCAAAGGTATTGAACTTTACGCGCAATACCAGACCCGCTTGAGAGAGCTGAACGCGGTGGATTTTGGCGACCTGCTGCTTCATATGGTAACGATCTTTCAAGCTCATTCGGATGTACTGGAGCAATATCAGCGCTGGTTTCGCTTCATTCTCGTCGATGAGTACCAGGACACCAATGTCGCCCAGTACCTATGGCTGCGCCTGCTGGCCGGAGGGCACAAGAATATTTGTTGCGTGGGTGACGATGACCAGTCAATTTACGGATGGCGCGGCGCAGAGGTGGGAAACATCCTTCGGTTCGAGAAGGACTTTCCGGGCGCTTACGTGGTGCGTTTGGAACAGAATTACCGGTCGACTCCACATATTTTGGCGGCCGCGTCCAATATAATTCGCGGCAATGAAAACAGGCTCGGTAAAGAACTGTGGACGGACGCAGAAGAGGGCGAGAAAGTTCGGCTTATCGGCCATTGGGATGGCGAAGAAGAGGCGCGTTGGATCGGCGAAGAGATCGATGCGATGCAAGGCGGTACCCGCGGCGTTCGCCCTATGGGGCTTGATGAAATCGCCATACTCGTCCGCGCCAGCCACCAAATGCGTGCGTTCGAAGACCGATTTCTTACAATTGGTCTACCCTACAAGGTGATCGGCGGCCCCCGGTTCTACGAAAGAATGGAGATTCGCGATGCCATGGCGTATTTCCGGCTGGTCGTCAGTCCCGAAGATGATCTGGCCTTTGAACGCATCGTGAATACACCAAAACGCGGTTTGGGCGACAAAGCGCAGCAAACTATACAGCGGTCAGCACGCGAAAACGGCGTGTCACTGGTCGAAGGCGCACGGATAGCGGTTGAGAATGGCCTGATTAAGGGTAAAGGCGCTGTAGCTTTGCGGCAATTGGTCGACGGTCTGGCGCGATGGAATGCCCTGACTCGGGGCCCAAGGATTGAGATCGACGACGAGTCGGTAATCGATGACGGTTTTTCCCCCGTGCGATATGGTGAGCCGGAGCATTCTCATATCGAACTTGCACAAATCATTCTGGATGAATCTGGCTATACCGGCCACTGGCAGAACGACAAGACACCAGAAGCGCCCGGGCGGTTGGAAAACCTGAAAGAACTTGTCAACCAACTGGACAACTTCGAAAATCTGCAAGGGTTTCTGGAACATGTCAGCCTCGTTATGGACAATGAACAGGAATCTGACGGGGCCAAGGTGTCTATAATGACGTTGCACGCGGCCAAAGGGTTGGAATTTCCTGCCGTATTCTTGCCAGGGTGGGAGGATGGTTTGTTCCCATCGCAACGGTCGATGGATGAAACGGGCGTCAAAGGTCTCGAAGAAGAGCGTCGCCTGGCCTATGTCGGAATCACCCGTGCAGAAGAAGTCTGCACGATTTCCTTTGCCGCCAACCGAAGGGTGTTTGGTCAATGGCAAAATTCTATGCCGTCTCGTTTCATTGACGAATTGCCTGCGGATCACGTGGAGGTGCTTACGCCTCCGGGCCTTTATGGTGGTGGGCAGGCGACCGCCAGTATCGAAACCCGCGCGGCAGAGGCAAATGTGTATAACTCACCCGGTTGGAAGCGTATGCAGGCGCGGCAAGGACAGTATGGGACTTCTCAACCCCGTGAGAGTCGCAACACAGTGATAGACGCCACGGCAGTGGCCAGTTTCACTCTGAGCGAACGGGTATTTCATCAAAAATTCGGCTATGGCGCGGTGATCGGCATAGAAGGCGATAAGGTCGAAGTCGATTTCGACAAGGCTGGTATTAAGAAAGTGGTGTCCCGTTTCCTGTCATCCAAGGACGATGTTCCGTTCTGACACGCTAAAGACCTTCGACCAGAACCATGTTTGTTGTCGCTGTCTGGTGTCGGATTCTCGCTAGTTCGAGATAGTCCGGATCGTTTTTCCACGCATTTGCGGCGTCAAGCGTCGGGAATTCCATTAATACAATTCCATTTTCAACCCATGTGCCCTCAATCACTTCGACGGGCCTGGAGGACACCGTAAGCAAACGACCTCCATGCCGGTCAAAGATAGGCATAAAGCCCTCAAGATATTTTTGGTACCCATCTGGATCGTGGATTGAAATCTGCGCAATAAAATAGGCGGCCATTGGAAACTCCTGACGCTCCGGTTCCACCTCAGTTTTACGTTCATTCGCAAAAAAAGAAAAACGGCGGTTCCCAGGGAGGAGAAGGGGAACCGCCGTTCTTTTCTACATCAAGGCAGGGAGGAGAAGCGCCCGATGCATCCAAACCCGGGTTTAACCCCGGAATGAGTAAGACGCGGCGACGTAAGGGAGGAGAAGAACGTCGCCGCGCGCTTTCAACATCGAGACAGGGAGGAGGAAGTCCCGATGCATTCATTTCCGGCGTACGAAACCGGTATAAATTGCGGCAACGTCAGGGAGGAGGAAGACGTTGCCGCTGAAATACAGGTCCAAAGGGAGGAGAAGGACCTGATCTCGGTATTCTTGTGCGCCTATCGCGCTGTGTTTTCTTCGGCGGCCTGCATTGCCACCCGGCGGATCATCGAACGATTCAGGCCTAAGTCGGCCAGTTCGCGGTTCGACAGCGCCGACAATTCATTGACCGTTTGCCGATACACGCGATACCGCCGAAAACGGATTTTTACTGTTTCGTATAATGGGGCAAACCCGATATCCGGGTTCCCTTTGAATTCAGTCTGTGTATTCGCAACTGCCATGGTTTTGATCCGATATTTTAGTCGCTACCGAGGTGTCCCGGCGCTCGCTTGAGATTGAAGATAGGCGATTGCTGCGAATGCACAATAGATGCCGTAGTCAATGCTGCTATGCAGCAAATGCATGGATTGGTTCAGAAATTTCGAAGTTGCGTAAATTTGCCTTTAAAACATAGGTTTTTTCACCGCATGGCCGTCAAGTCCATCTTGGGGTTGCCATGCGTCAATTTTTGGTTGCCTGACATTTAGGCGCATTCGGTTGCAAGTTGAGCACAAAAAAGGTCGAAGCAAGCTTTGTATCGCCAATACCTTCCATCAAATAAACGAGCAACTTCCGTTTCAGCCACATCATTGGGAAATCATGGGTCAAGTTGACGGTCGCCTTCCAAAGACCCGAGCCTTTATCGATTCGGAGAGAATTTATAGTGCTTTCGGAGGCGTAGTTGGTCAAATTTTGGGAAAAAGAGAAAATTTTTGGGAAATCATGGGAGTAATCAAGGTTGGCATATATTGCGTATTAAGTGCATTTAAAGTCTAATTGTGGTGTGAGTAGGTTATGTTGTTGTTGAATTTTGGTATACACCACACGCCATTCACTCGACAGCTTGCAATTTTTGTGTTGATTTCCATGATTTCCCATGTCATCCCTTATGCATCCGATGAGGACGAGGCAGTAAGGGGCGCTAAACGACCCCAAACCAAGAATTCAACGTAGGTTTCATACAGGCATCTCGCTTTCATCACACAAGAGATCCGGCGCGCGGGCGAGCAGACATCCCCCCAGGTGGCGCGCGCAGCTGGACATCCCGCAAAGCGGGTCAATGCGGCGGGTTGATCGGTGGCAGCAGATCAACCCGCCGTTTTACATCAGGGGGGACGTGAAATTCGAGGTGGGGCGCAAGCGAAAGGGACAGTCGTCTTGGCGCGCAGGTTTAGAGGTGAAAGCCACCACAAGGTGGATACGAAGGGGCGGGTATCGATTCCGGCCTCGTTTCGCCGTGTGCTTGAATCGTCCGACCCTAACTGGCAACCGGGAGACAACCCAGAGCTGGTGATTGTATACGGCGATCATCGCCGAAAATATCTCGAATGTTACACGATGGAGGCAATTGACGAAGTCGATGCCAAGATAGACGCTTTGCCGCGTGGATCAGTGCAACGCAAGATGTTGCAGCGCATGTTCCATGGTCAGTCTTTTCCAACCAACGTGGACGAAACCGGACGGTTGGTCTTGCCTGTGAAGCTGCGCAACAAAATTGACCTGGAAGGCGAGGCTTTCTTTATTGCCGCTGGCGACACATTCCAGATCTGGAAGCCTGAGACCTATGAGGCCGAAGAGCTGGCCACCACTGAGGAATGGCTGGACGACTTGCCTGACGACTTCGACCCGATGGAATTCCTCGACGGCACCGGGGACGGATGACGGCATGTCCGGCGCTCCGACCCTTTCCGAGAAACCACACATTCCCGTTTTACTGCGTCCATTACTGGATAGTGTCGCTCCGGTTTCGGGTGTTTGGCTGGACGGAACATTTGGAGCGGGTGGTTACACTCGGGGATTGCTCGAGGCTGGCGCCGAGAAGGTTATTGCAGTCGATCGCGATCCACTTGCGTTCGAAATGGCAAAAGGCTGGGCAAAGGATTATGCAGGCCGATTGGTGATGCAACCGGGTGTCTTTTCCCAAATGGATCAATTTGCCAAGGATCTGGACGGCGTAGTTCTGGATCTGGGCGTTTCGTCCATGCAGTTGGATCGGGCAGATCGTGGATTTTCGTTTATGAAGGACGGTCCTCTGGATATGCGGATGAGCCAAGAGGGAGAAAGCGCCACTGATTTGGTCAACACTGCGACCGAGACGCAACTCGCCGACATTTTGTTCCATTACGGTGAAGAACGTGCCAGCCGGCGTATCGCCAAAGCCATTGTAAGGAAGCGGGCCGAGGCGCCCATTACCACGACATTGCAATTGGCCGAAATTATTGAATCCTGCCTGCCGCGACCAAAACCGGGACAATCGCACCCTGCAACCCGCAGTTTTCAGGGGCTGCGCATAGCAGTGAATGCGGAATACGAAGAGTTGTTTCAAGGTCTTATGGCTGCTGAGCGAGCTTTGAAACCGGGTGGACAGTTGGCCGTTGTCACCTTCCATTCTATTGAAGATCGGATGGTTAAACGCTTCCTTCAAGCACGTGCCGGCAAAACCGGGCGAGCCAATCGTTATGCACCAGAGGTGAAAGAAGATCTGCCGCAATTCGTGATTAAAACACGAAAAGCGATCGGCCCTGACGCGCGGGAGCTGTCGGAAAACCCTCGTGCACGCTCTGCTAAATTGCGTGTCGCTGTTCGGACAAATGCGCCAGCTGGGAAAATTGATTCACGGGATATTGGCATGCCGCAATTGGGGGTGAGGTCGAAATGAAAAGTATTCTGTATGCGTTGACCGCTCTCGCTGTTTTCGGGTTGGCGTTGTGGGCTTATCAGGAAAACTATCGAACCCAGCAAGTTCTCAAAGAGACGCAGACGTTGCAAAAACAGATCGGCGCGGCCCAAGCCCGGTTGACTGTATTAAATGCTGAATGGGCCTATCTAAACCGTCCCGACCGGTTACGCGAACTCGCGGACTTGAATTTCGAGCGTTTGGGTTTGTTACCGCTGCGCGCTCAACAATTTGGACGCGCAGATCATATTGCTTATGGCGAAGACCCCGATCTGCCGATAGTCGATCCAATCGAGTTGCAGGCGATAACCGATGTACAGGCCCTTGGCGAGGTACAGATACCATGACTCGCAAGCCGCTTCGTCCACTAGCCAGAATTCTGGATGCCCGCGCGAGGGGTGAAAACCCGAAAGTGATCGAGCGGGAAAACATTAAGCAGCGTCATGAAGATATGAAAGACCGTGCTCGGGCACGAGCCGAGGGGCGTCTTTTGGTACTGGGGCTGTTCTTTTTTTGCGCATTTTCGGTCGTAGGGTTTCGTATGGGCATGCTGGCCACGTCGGAAGCGCAGGAACCATTGGCCAGCGCGCCCGGCGCTGCTATCGCGATGCAGCGCGCCAATATCGTAGACAGAGAAGGCCGCATTCTCGCAACAAACCTCGACACATATTCGGTATATGCGCAACCACCGCTGATGATTGATCCGATCGCAGCGGCAGATCATCTGGTAACAATCTTTCCTGATTTGGACAAAGAGCGTTTGGTCAAGGATTTCACAGGTGACCGCAAATTCCTTTGGATCAAGAAACGTATTTCCCCCGAGCAAAAACAGGCTGTGCACGACATTGGCGATCCCGGCATTCTGTTCGGTCCGCGCGAAATGCGACTTTATCCTAATGGCAAGCTTGCAGCGCACATTCTTGGCGGATCGGGCTTTGGTCGCGAGGGCGTAAGCGCGGCAGAACTAATTGGTGTTGCAGGCGTCGAAAAGAAATTTGACGACTATCTGCGCGATCCGGCCAACGGTAACAAGCCGCTTCAACTCTCGTTGGACCTGACGATTCAGGCTGCGGTCGAACAAGTTCTTTATGGCGGGATGAAAATCATGAACGCCAAAGGTGCTTCGGCGGTTCTGATGAATGCGCACACTGGTGAGGTGATTTCAGCGGCGTCCTTGCCGTCTTTTGATCCAAATGATCGACCGCGCCCTCCGACATCGGGTTTCGACCCGTCGGACAGTCCTTTGTTCAATCGCTATGTGCAAGGCGTTTACGAACTGGGCTCTGTTTTCAAGATATTTGCTGCGGCACAGGCGGTTCAGCTTGGTCTGGTGAATTCAAATACCATCATCGATACATCCGGCCCGATGAAAATCGGCCGTTTCCCGATCGGCGAATTTGACGGCAAGAACTACGGCAAGATCAGCGTCGCGGATGTGATAGTTCACAGCTCGAACCGCGGAACTGGTCGCTTAGCCTTGCAAATTGGTGCAAAACGGCAGCAGGAATTTCTGGAGTCGCTGGGAATGTTCGCACCGACCCCTTTCGAGATTGTTGAAGCAGCAGGAGGTGTGCCGCTCAAGCCCAAAAAATGGGGCGAACTGAGCACTGTAACAATTTCTTATGGCCACGGTCTTTCAACCAGCCCAATGCACCTGGCAGCCGGATACGCAACCATTGCAAATGGCGGGCATTATGTCAGCCCAACTATTCTGAGGAAAAATGGCCCGCAATACGGTCCACGGATTTTGTCTGAAAATGCCGCGCAGCAAGCGCAAAGAATGCTTCGAAAGGTTGTTACTAATGGTACTGCCAGCTTTGGCGAGGTCGCGGGCTATGAAGTGGCGGGTAAGACTGGTACAGCCGATAAGCCTAAGCCGCGAGGCGGGTATTACGATGACAAAGTCATTGCGACCTTTGCCACGATCTTTCCGGCCTACGATCCGAAATATGTAATGATCGTAACGCTCGACGAGCCAACGATCTTAGCTTACGGCGAAAAGCGTCGCACCGCAGGTTGGACTGCGGTGCCAGTGGCCGCTGAGTTGATTGGCCGGGTTGCTCCACTGTTGGGGCTGCGACCTCGGCTTGAGCCTGAAGCGGGTGCTGCTATAACGCTGACCTCGAATTAGGTTGTCCAACAAGGGTGGGTCATGGGCAAAGGGACAAAAAAACTCAACCAGCTGGCCCTTACTGCGCGCGGCGGCGCGAATCCTGAAATTACTGGCCTGACGGTTGACAGCAGAGAGGTCGCTGACGGCTATTTATTTGCAGCTCTTCCTGGCACACGCGTGCACGGGGGCGAATTTATCCAATTCGCTTTGCGTATGGGAGCCGCCGCTATTCTGACGGATGCGCAGGGCGCAGAAATGGCTGCCCGGGAACTGGTTGAGTCAGACGCTGCATTGATTGTTGTCGAAGATCCGCGTCAGGCTCTGGCCGGTTCTGCGGCGCTTTGGTTCGGCGCGCAGCCACAGACCATTGTTGCGGTCACCGGGACAAATGGAAAAACTTCGGTTGCCACCTTTGTTCGTCAGATCTGGGCCGAAATTGGTCACTCTGCTGTCAACCTCGGCACCACTGGGGTCGAAGGCGCATGGGCAGCCCCTCTGGCGCACACTACGCCTGAACCAATCACATTGCATCGCTGTCTGGCAGAAGCTGCCCAAAATGGTGTGACGCACGCGGCAATGGAAGCGTCATCGCACGGCCTTGAGCAACGGCGATTGGACGGAGTTCGCCTGAAGGCGGCTGGTTTTACGAATTTTTCTCAGGACCATTTGGATTATCACGAGACATTTGAGGCCTATTTTGACGCCAAGGCAGGCTTGTTTGACCGGGTATTACCTGAGGAAGGAATTGCGGTAGTCAATCTAAGCGACCCTAAAGGTGCGGAAGTTTTGAAAATCGCAAAGGCGCGAGGGCAGTCTTTAATAACCGTAGGTCAAGGTGACGCCGATCTTGTTCTTGTTAATCAGCGATTTGACGAAACTGGACAGGATCTGCGGTTTTCGTGGAAAGGTAAGCCTTATCAGGCTCGTCTGAACTTGATCGGAGGGTTTCAGGCAGAAAACATCCTGCTTGCGTGTGGACTTGCTATTGCCGCAGGTGACGAACCTGAACGTGTTTTTGAAACGCTGCCACACTTGAAAACCGTGCGCGGGCGAATGCAATTGGCGGCGACACGCGAAAACGGCGCGGCGGTATTTGTTGATTATGCACATACGCCTGATGCCGTGACAACGGCGTTAAAAGCTTTGCGGCCGCACGTGATGGGTCGGCTTATAGCAATCGTTGGCGCAGGTGGAGACCGCGACGCCAGTAAACGACCCCTTATGGGTCAAGCAGCGGCTAACTATGCCGACGTAGTTTTTGTAACCGACGACAACCCGCGCAGCGAAGATCCGTCGGTAATACGCGCAGCAGTAATGAAAGGTGCGCCCCAGGCGACTGAAGTCGGTGACCGCGCTGAAGCAATCTTGCGTGGGATAGACGCGCTGCAGCCTGGCGACGCTTTACTGATTGCTGGCAAAGGCCATGAAACCGGGCAGATCGTAGGAGATCAAGTGTTGCCATTTGACGACGCAGAGCAAGCAAGTATTGCCGTTGCTGCCTTGGACGGGAGGGTGGCATGATGCTGTGGACCGCGGCGGAAGCTGCCAAAGCAACCAATGGACGGGCTACGACCAACTGGAAGGCGGACGGAGTTTCAATTGATACGCGCACTTTGCAGCCAGGGGACTTGTTTGTGGCGCTTAGGGCCGCGCGGGATGGGCACGATTTCGTAGCGCAGGCACTTGAAAAGGGCGCGGGCGCCGCATTGGTGTCGCGGGTTCCGGACGGTGTTGACGAAACTGCGCCTCTTTTGATCGTCGATGATGTTCAAAGAGCGTTGGAAGATTTGGGAAGGGCAGCGCGAGATCGATGCGCTGCGCGTGTAGTTGGCGTAACGGGCAGCGTTGGCAAGACGTCCACTAAGGAAATGCTGGCTAACATATTGGAAACGCAAGGTGAAACCCATGCAAGTGTGGCCAGTTACAACAACCATTGGGGCGTGCCCCTGACGCTTGCGCGGATGCCAAAGGACACCAAGTTCGCGGTGATCGAAATAGGCATGAACCATCCGGGCGAAATTGCGCCGTTGGCGAAACAGGCGAGGCCTCATGTGGCGCTTGTCACAACCGTCGCTGCAGTCCATCTGGAAGCTTTTGACTCTGTGGCTGCAATTGCGCACGAAAAAGCATCTATTTTCGACGGTCTGACCGATGGCGGTATTGCCATTGTGAATTCGGATATCGATCACGCTGACATTTTGCGTGACCGAGCAATTTCCCAAGCAGCCAAAGTGATAGATTTTGGCCAAAAGGCGTCTGACTATCGACTTGGTCATGTAACTTCTTTGCCTGATACGCTGCGGGCTGAGGCTGTCATTGACGACAAGCAATTCACGTTTGATGTCGCATCTGCTGGTAAGCATTTCGCCATGAACGGCTTGGGAGCGCTTGCGGCATGCGCCGCTTTAGGCGTCAATCTGAAACAGGCTGTTGGGGGGCTTCGACGCTGGTCGCCTGTCAAAGGCCGCGGAGTGCGAGAGTTGATTGCTCTGCCTCATGGTGGCCAAATTGAATTGCTGGATGATAGCTATAACGCTAACCCGACATCCATGGAGGCCGCCCTTGACGTTCTCGCAGCTTCGCAAGGTGCTCGCCGCATTGCCTTTTTGGGTGACATGAAAGAGCTGGGGGCGCAAGAACTGGCCATGCACGCGAACATGGCAAATGTCGAGGCGATGAAGGATGTTGATCAGGTCCATTGCATTGGGCCGCTCATGCGCGAATTGCATCGCGAATTACCTGAGAACAAGCGCGGGCATTGGTCCGAAACCAGCGCGGAAATGGTAGCTCGCCTGCCTGAACTGATCCGGAATGGGGACACGGTTCTGGCCAAAGGATCACTTAGCATGGCGTTGGCGAGCATTGTTGACGGCCTGCGGGAAATGGGGCATGAGCGCGCGCTGGATCCATGATGCGCGCTTGAATTTCGTGTGAGAAAGGTTTTATAATGCTGTACTGGTTGACCGCGCTTTCGGATGGAGGGGATTTTTTCAACCTCTTCCGCTATATCACTTTCCGAGCGGGCGGAGCCTTTCTGACAGCTCTGGTTTTTGGGTTTATTTTTGGAAAGCCGCTGATCAACGTGCTGCGAAAGAAGCAGGGCAAAGGTCAGCCGATCCGGGACGATGGCCCAGAAGCACACTTTTCCAAGGCGGGAACACCAACCATGGGTGGGTTGCTGATCGTCGGGGCACTTGTCACTTCTACGTTGATTTGGGCGCGTTGGGACAACCCATACGTATGGATGGTGTTGTTTGTGACCCTTGCTTATGCGGCCATCGGTTTTGCGGATGACTATGCCAAAGTATCCAAACAGAATACCAAGGGTGTGCCCGGCAAAATGCGATTGGGGCTGGGTGTGTTGATTGCTGTTCTTGCGGCACTCTGGGCAACATTGCATCACCCAGGCGACCTTCAGAACCAACTCGCGTTGCCAGTGTTCAAGGACACACTCATCAACCTTGGTTTTTTCTACATACCCTTTGCGATAATAGTCATTGTCGGGGCAGCAAATGCAGTGAATCTCACCGACGGTTTGGACGGCCTTGCCATTATGCCAGCGATGATAGCTGCTTCGACTTTGGGCGTGATTGCTTATGCCGTTGGGCGTGTCGATTTTACCGAATATCTCGATGTGCACTACGTTCCGGGAACAGGCGAAATATTCATATTTACTTCGGCTTTGTTCGGCGCCGGTCTTGGGTTTTTGTGGTATAATGCGCCGCCTGCTGCGGTTTTCATGGGCGACACAGGATCGCTTGCGCTGGGCGGAGCTTTGGGCGCGATTGCTGTGGCGACGAAACACGAACTGGTCCTCGCTGTCGTTGGTGGACTGTTCGTTGTTGAGGCGCTGAGCGTGATTATTCAGGTTCTGTACTTTAAGCGCACCGGAAAGCGGGTTTTCCTAATGGCACCCATCCATCATCATTATGAGAAAAAAGGCTGGGCTGAGCCAACAATCGTTATCCGGTTTTGGATCATATCGCTGATCCTGGCAATGATCGGTCTGGCAACGTTAAAAGTACGGTAAGGTCTCCGCGGGTCAAGCGGATTTGCGGCCAGCCTCAATTGTTTGGCGGCTGCTTCCGTCTAAAGTATTAGCTTGATGCCGCCCTTGCTTTTCGTGATTTCTTAGGTGCAGGGTGCGGATGAATTACACGACGGCAAGGTGTATTATATGATCCCGGTCAAAGGTTTTTCTGGGCAGAAAGTGGCGGTGCTGGGGCTGGGTCGTTCTGGGTTGGCCACGGCACGCGCATTAAAAGCAGGTAGAGCAACTCCTGTTTGTTGGGACGACAATCCTGCGGCACGAGAGACTGCTGAAACCGAAGGGTTTGACTGTGTCGACCTGCGACACCAATCAGAGTTTGACGATGTCGCCACTCTAGTCGTTTCTCCCGGTATCCCCCACCTTTACCCCGAGCCAAACCCAGTCATCGCGGCTGCGCTGGAAGCCGGCGTGCCCGTGGACAATGACATCGGCTTGTTCTTCCGAAGTTTTGCCGATCAAGACTGGAGCAAATTTGAGACTCCGCCGCGTGTAATTGCTGTCACTGGGTCAAACGGGAAATCCACCACAGCGGCCCTGATACATCACGTTTTGACCGAAGCTGGTCGCCAGTCACAGTTGGCGGGAAACATTGGCCGGGGTGTGCTGGATATCGACCCGGGGGGTGACGGCTCGGTTGTGGTTTTGGAACTCAGCAGCTATCAAACCGAACTGGCTCGTGCGCTAACTCCAGATATTGCTGTTTTTACAAATCTCTCGCCGGATCATCTGGATCGACATGCAGGAATGGGTGGGTATTTCGCAGCCAAGAGGCGTCTGTTTGCCGAGGGCGGACCAGATCGCGCCATTGTCGGCGTAGATGAAATCGAAGGCTCCTTTCTTGCAGGGCAGTTGGCCGAAGGGCGAAGCGACGATCGCGTCATCCGGGTTTCCGTTGAACGTAAGTTAACCGGCCCAGGCTGGCAGGTTTTCGCGCGCAAAGGCTTTCTGTCCGAATATCGGAAAGGACGTCAGACAGCGTCCATTGATCTGCGCGGGATTAAGGGTCTACCGGGCGCTCACAACCATCAAAATGCATGCTCTGCTTACGCCGCCTGTCGTGCGTTAGGTCTTGCACCTAAGGCGATCGAGACGGCCTTGCATAGCTATCCGGGTCTGCCGCATCGTAGTCAGATCATCGCTGAGACCAATGGCGTCACTTACGTCAACGACTCGAAAGCAACCAATATCGACAGCGCAGCAAAGGCTTTGAGGGCCTTCAAAAAGATCCGGTGGATATGTGGAGGTCTTGAAAAAGAGGGTGGGCTGGCTGCACTGAACGAAGCCTCGGATCAGGTGATCAAAGCTTATGTTATCGGTCGCGAGGCTGCCAATTTCGCCATGCAGCTGGATGTCGACACCACGGTGTGCACAACGATGGAGCGGGCCGTCGAGCAAGCGATTGAGGATGCGCAGCCGGACGAAACTGTATTGTTGGCCCCCGCAGCAGCAAGTTTTGACCAATATGATAACTTTGAACAAAGGGGGGACGACTTCGTTTCCGAGGTCAAAAGAAGACTATCATCGGGCAACGGTTGCAAATAACCGCCGGTTCGACGAGGCTTTAAACCTATCCGTTTGACGCGCCATAATTTTTGGGTTTGCTTCTACGACAATTCAAAACGAGGTCATGGAAATGCCACACCGTAAATTCGCTCTGATCCTTCCTGCCATCTTTGTGGTGGGAGCTTGCACGAACACAGGCGCCAATTACCAACCAGTAATCGATGGGCCTGTCAGCCCGAACTACAGCGCCGATCTTGCGCAGTGTCAGCAGTTGGCGGCGTCTCAGGCCAGCGTCGACGGGTCCACCGCCGGTAATGCCGCGATCGGAGCGGCGGGTGCTGCTGCCACAACGGCGATTATTCAAGACAGCAGTGACAATCTGGGTCGCGCGGCCGCTGCTGGTGCCTTGATTGGGGCTGGAGCCGATGTCATCGCAAAGAACCAGAATAAAGAAGTCATTGTGCGAAACTGTATGCGCGGACGTGGCTATAACGTGGTTGGCTAGATCCGGTCTGCGATGGCCTTTCCTGCGGCGTGACCAGAAGACCACGCCCATTGGAAATTGTAGCCTCCCAGCCAACCGGTGACATCTACCGCTTCTCCAATCGCAAAGAGGCCAGGGACATCCTTGGCCTCCATCGTTTTTGAAGACAGGTTTTCGGTGTCGATACCGCCGAGTGTCACTTCGGCAGTACGATAACCTTCGGTGCCGGAGGGTCGGAGTTGCCAGTCGGACAAATTTGCGACCAGGTCAGACAAAGACGCATCAGATTGATCGGCTAAATTACCCGCTATCAGAAGCATCTGGCTTAGATAGTCCACCAATCGCGCGGGCATGTGCCGCGCCAACTCGGTGGTCAAAGCTTTGCGCCCGCCTTCTTTGCGTTGTTCACGCAGTAAATTGAAAAGGGGCAAATCCGGGATCAGATTGACATGAATTGCCTCACCCTCGCGCCAATAGGATGACAGTTGCAAAACGGACGGTCCGCTAAGGCCCCGATGGGTAAATAGCATCGATTCATCGAAGATGGCTTGGTCGTTGGACAGTTGAACTGGCAGAGAAACACCGGAAAGTTCCTTGAACCGTCCGTCAGAAAAGGTGAACGGGACCAACGCTGCGCGGGTTTCAGTAATTTTGAGGCCAAATTGTTGGGCCAGGTCGTATGCCAGTCCCGTTGCCCCCATCTTTGGGATCGATTTTCCACCTGTGGCAAGCACCAGATTGGCGCAATGCAGGGTGACCCTTCGTCCTTCCCTCTCCACCTGCAACGCGAAACCTGCCTCGGTCTTTCGCGCGTTTTTTAGCGTCGTTTGTAACCATAGTTCGGCCCCGGTCCGTTCCATCTTGTCCAGCAACATATTTATTATCTGCTTGGACGACCCATTGCAGAACAGTTGTCCCAGCGTCTTTTCGTGCCATTCAATCCCGTAGCGGTTTACTAGGTCGATAAAATCCCACTGCGTGTAACGCGCCAGCGCCGATTTAGAAAAATGTGGGTTTTGCGAAAGGAAATTGTCCGGTCCAGCGTTTAAGTTCGTAAAATTGCAACGGCCGCCGCCGGAAATCCTGATTTTCTCTCCAGCCGCTTTAGCGTGATCGATCACCAAAACGCGCGCGCCGCAATGGGCCGCGCACATCATGCCAGCGGCGCCGGCACCAAGGATGACGGTGTTGAAAGTCATATCCTGCGCATGGCTGGGATTGGAAGCGATGGCAAGAGGCAACGCAATCGAAGCAGAACTGAACGTCCGGTCAATTGGGCGTCCCGAAATTAAGTTTGCGGACTCAAAGTGCCCTCGGAATTAGGCCGAAAGCCCCAAAAGTTGGCCGAATAGTTTTTGATCCAGCTTTTCATGAAATCGCGAATTCTGGATGTCTAGAGCGGTAAGAGCCCCTTTCAGAGCCGAGTGGAATAAATTTGAATCACAAAACATAGAATTGTCGAATCGCCCTTATTTCACTGGCCCCAATGCAAAAATCCCTGTAGACTCTCACTTAGATCCCGAAAACGGGGCGATTACGAGGCAGATAGTGGCGGTATCTCATGACTGAGATGGTGTATGGCGCGGTCCAGGACCAGCGCGGTGAACCGATCCTTCCAAAATGGTGGCGGACAATCGATCGCTGGACAATGTCTTGTGTTCTGATCCTGTTTGTAATTGGCCTTTTGTTGGGGCTGGCCTCTTCACCGCCGCTGGCAAGCCGCAACGGGTTTGATCCGTTTCACTACGTTGAGCGGCAGGCTTTCTTTGGCGGACTCGCGCTAATCGCCATGTTGCTGACTTCTATGATGTCGCCCACTCTCATCCGGCGACTTTCGGTACTTGGATTTCTGGTTGCGTTCGTAGCGTTGGCTTTCTTGCCGGTTTTTGGAACCGACTTTGGAAAGGGGGCAGTACGCTGGTACTCTCTGGGGTTTGCAGCACTGCAGCCGTCTGAGTTTTTGAAGCCCGGTTTTGTAGTGGTCGCGGCATGGCTGCTGGCTGCTTCGCAAGAGATCAATGGCCCACCGGGGCGTTTGTGGTCATTTGCTTTGTGTATGGCAATTGTTGGCATGCTGGTGATGCAACCAGATTTTGGGCAGGCCTGCCTGATCCTTTTCGGATGGGGTGTGATGTATTTCGTGGCGGGCGCGCCCATGTTCTTGTTGGTTGGAATGGCTGGGGTTGTCGTCCTTGCTGGAATGTTTGCATATTCAAACTCGGAACATTTTGCCCGCCGCATCGACGGTTTTTTGAATCAAGAAGTCGACCCTACGACCCAGCTTGGATACGCGACCAATGCTATTAGAGAGGGCGGTTTGTTTGGTGTAGGTGTTGGTGAGGGGCAGGTAAAATGGTCACTGCCGGACGCGCATACTGATTTCATAATAGCCGTGGCGGCCGAGGAATATGGGCTGATTCTGGTCCTGATCATCATTGCGCTTTATTCCATCATCGTGGTTCGGTCATTGCTGCGCCTGATGCGTGAACGCGATATGTTTATCCGATTGGCAGGCACTGGTCTGGCCTGCATGTTTGGGGTGCAAGCCATGATTAACATGGGCGTTGCCGTACGCCTGTTGCCCGCTAAGGGCATGACTTTGCCGTTTGTCAGTTACGGTGGATCATCGCTTATTGCAGGCGGAATTGCGGTTGGCATGTTGCTGGCTTTTACGCGTAACCGCCCACAGGGCGAACTTGGCGAAATACTGCGCGGACGAAGCTGATGGGTAAACCATACCTTCTCATTGCGGCAGGCGGTACAGGGGGGCATATGTTCCCGGCGCAGGCTTTGGCCGAGGCAATGTTAAGCAAGGGATGGCGGGTTCGCCTGTCCACCGATCCACGCGGTGCGCGATACTCGGGTGGCTTTCCCGACTCTACCGAGATCCTCCAAGTCAGCTCGGCCACGTTCGCGCGCGGAGGGTTTGCTGCCAAAGCGTTGGCCGGTCCAAAAATCATCGGTGGAATTACAAGCATGGCGCTCCAAATGGCGCGCGACAAACCAGATGTTGTTGTCGGATTCGGTGGATACCCCTCTATCCCCGCGCTTGGTGCGGCGACTATGTTAGGCCTACCGCGCATGATACACGAACAAAACGGCGTTCTTGGGCGGGTCAATCGGCTGTTTGCCAAAAGAGTGGGCCATGTGGCCTGCGGCGTATGGCCAACCGATTTACCTGAGGGAGCGCATGGTATCCACACCGGCAATCCGGTTCGCGCATCTGTTCTGGACCGAGCCGCTGCCGGCTACATCCCACCTGGCGATTACCCGATGTCAATCCTTGTGATGGGCGGCTCTCAGGGAGCGCGCATTCTCAGCGATGTAGTGCCAGGTGCCATTGCTGCCTTGTCGGATGAACTTCGCGAAAACATTCGCGTTGCTCATCAGGCTCGCGACGAAGACGGTGAGAGGGTTAAGGCGTTTTACGACGAAAACGGAATCCTCGCGGATGTCCAACCATTCTTTGATGACGTACCCCGCCGCATGTCTGAGGCTCAGCTGGTTATCTCGCGCTCAGGGGCGTCTAGCGTAGCAGATATTTCGGTCATCGGGCGCCCTTCAATTCTAGTCCCCTTTGCTGCCGCTGCCGGAGACCATCAGACCGCCAATGCGCGGGGGCTTGTTCAGGCAGGCGCGGCAATCATGATCCCCGAAAATGCGCTTGACGTTACCTCGCTGACAGAGCAAATCACCGCAGTCCTCACCAACCCGGAAGCCGCACAAAAAATGGCCCATGCCGCCCTTTCAACTGGTGCGCCTGACGCGACCGAGCGTTTGGTTTCTCTTGTTGAATCTCTGGCGCAGAAGGAGACCGCATGAACCCTGCAACCAAACTCCCGCAAGATGTAGGGCCGATCCATTTCGTCGGGATCGGTGGTATCGGCATGTCCGGGATAGCCGAAGTTCTTTTGAATCTCGGGTACCGCGTTCAGGGTTCCGACTTGAAAGCCTCAAAGATCACGGACCGTCTGGCTGAACTGGGGGCAGAGGTATTTGTCGGGCAAAGGGCCGAGAACCTGGAAGGCGCAGCGGTCGTCGTCGTGTCTACGGCGATCAAGCCAGGAAACCCGGAATTGGATGAGGCGCGTTCGCAAGGTCTGCCTGTTGTCCGCCGAGCCGATATGCTGGCGGAATTGATGCGGCTGAAATCCAACATTGCCATTGCAGGAACGCACGGTAAGACCACTACAACGACGATGATGGCAGAACTGATGGTTGCCGGTGACTTTGACCCGACCGTGATCAATGGCGGTATTATCCACGCCTACGGATCAAACGCGAGAATGGGGCAGGGAGAATGGATGGTGGTTGAAGCAGACGAATCCGATGGTTCATTCAACCGTCTTCCTGCCACTATTGCCATCGTCACAAATATCGACCCAGAACATATGGAGCATTGGGGTGAATTCGACACGCTGCGTGATGCGTTCTACGAGTTTGTTTCAAACCTGCCGTTCTATGGACTTGCCGTCTGCTGCACTGACCATGCCGAGGTGCAAACCCTTGTCGGACGTATCACCGATCGTCGCGTGCGGACTTATGGCTTTAATGCACAAGCCGACGTTCGGGCGCTGAACCTTACGTACAAAGGCGGTGTCGCGCATTTCGACATTCACCTCCAATACGAAGACAAGGTCATCGAAGGATGCACGTTGCCTATGCCGGGTGACCATAATGTCTCGAATGCTCTGGCCGCAGTAGCTGTTGCTCGGCATTTGGGAATGAAGGCTGTAGAAATCCGCGAAGCGTTGGCAAATTTTGGAGGTGTAAACCGACGCTTTACCAAGGTGGGGGAGGTCGATGGTGTCACAATCATCGACGACTATGGCCACCATCCCGTGGAAATCGCGGCCGTTCTCAAGGCCGCACGTCAGGCTACAGACGGCAGGGTTATTGCCGTACATCAACCACACCGTTTTTCGCGCTTGTCCAATCTGTTCGACGATTTCTGCACTTGTTTTAACGACGCTGACGTTGTCGCCATTGCCGATGTATTCGGCGCTGGAGAAGAGCCTATCGCTGGCGCGGATCGTGATTCTTTAGTTCAGGGTTTGATTCGTCACGGGCACCGTCACGCCAGGGCTTTGCTGAACGAAGCCGATCTGGAGCGCCTTGTTCGCGAACAAGCCCGGTCGGGGGACATGGTTGTTTGTCTTGGTGCTGGTACGATCAGCGCTTGGGCTAATGGATTGCCAGAGCGCCTTCTTAGAAAACAAGCAGTGTGAAGGGTTTGGCTTCTTGGACGCACAGCTTCGAGATGAAAGCGGACAATTAAGCGCGTCCGCGATGCTCAAGGAGGGGCACATGCAATTGTCTGTTGTCTTGTCCGCCTGTTGGGTGATTTGCGCGACGATCGTGGCGATGTTGCCGATGAAGTATCAGTTCCTACCGGGTGTCACCCTTTTGATATGCGCCCCGGCGCTGATCCTATGGTTGGGGTTTGATTTCGGCTGGTTTGTCTCTGCTTTGGCACTTGCGGCATTTGTGTCCATGTTCCGATATCCCTTGCGCTATTTTTGGCGAAAATGGTCGGGCCGGGGAGAAGTTGAATGAACTGGTCGATCGCTCTTGCAGGTCTTTGGGGGCTTGTTGCCAATGTAATGGCTATGATCCCCAGCAAAGACAACCATTGGACCCGCGCTTATTTCCTGATCGCTGTGGGCATACCCATTCTGGGATACGTCACCTACGAAAATGGGCCATGGATTGGACTGATCGTGCTGGCAGCAGGTATTTCGGTGCTGCGTTGGCCGGTGATTTACCTTGGGCGCTGGCTGCGCAAGTGGATCTAAGGCTTTCGGCACTTGCACAGCAGACGCAAATCCGCGATCTAGCGTTCATGTCGAAAATTCCCTCGCCGCGCGGCAGGCTTACTAAAAATCGCTCGCTTAATGATCTGACCTGGCTACGGGTTGGTGGTCCGGCGGATTATCTCTTTCAACCAGCGGATATCGAGGATCTCCGGGAATTTCTTCGTGATTTGCCAGCGGATGTGCCAGTTTTTCCGATGGGTGTTGGTTCTAACCTGATCGTAAGGGACGGAGGGTTGCGTTCGGTAGTGATCCGTCTGGGGCGTGGTTTCAATGGAATTTCGGTTGCAGGCAATACTGTCACGGCCGGTGCGGCCGCGCTTGACGCACATGTCGCGCGTAAGGCGGCGGATGCCGGCGTGGACCTGACTTTTTTGCGGACGATTCCGGGATCAATTGGCGGGGCTGTCCGGATGAATGCGGGTTGCTACGGTAGTTACACGGCGGATGTGTTGCGCAAAGCCACTATCGTGACCCGGCAAGGCGAAATCGTGGATCTGAGACCAGAAGATATGAATTTCCGCTATCGCCAAACTGACCTGGCCGATGGGGCCGTCGTGGTTTCAGCCACTTTCAAAGGACCCTTGGGCGATCCAAGGGAATTGCATGACCGCATGGCGTTGCAATTGGAAAAGCGTGATGAAACGCAGCCTACCAAAGATCGCAGTGCCGGATCGACATTTCGCAACCCTGCCGGCTTTTCTTCGACGGGAAGGGCTGATGACGTACACGACCTAAAAGCTTGGAAGGTGATCGATGACGCTGGCATGCGCGGCGCGAAGGTGGGTGGCGCGCAGATGAGTGACAAGCACTCGAATTTCCTTATCAACACTGGTGACGCAACCGCCGCAGACCTTGAAGGTTTGGGCGAGGAGGTACGAAAAAAGGTTTACGAAACAAGCGGTATCACGCTAGAGTGGGAAATTATGCGGGTCGGCGATCCGCTTGAAAAATAGTGCCCTGACCGTCAGACTACAACAGGCAAATTAAGGCGACGGATCAACGGTATAACAACAATACGGACCACCAAAAAGGTCCATGTTTTTGAGGCGCACAAAGGTGGGTATGTCGAGCAGGACAAGCCCCAAAGTGGCGGTTTTGATGGGCGGACCCTCGAAGGAGCGCGAGGTGTCTCTCAGCAGCGGGCGCGAATGCGCAGCCGCCCTAAGGGGAGAAGGCTTTGAAGTGGTCGAACTGGACGCTGGTCCCGACCTTTGCGCTCGCCTTGCCGACATTAAACCGGATGTTGCATTCAATGCCCTTCATGGCCGCTGGGGGGAGGACGGCTGCGTGCAGGGATTGTTGGAGTGGATTCAATTACCTTACACGCATTCAGGTGTTCTGGCTTCGGCGCTGGCCATGGACAAACAACGCAGCAAAGAGGTTTATCAGGCCGAAGGGCTACCTGTAGTCCCGAGCGTTATTGTGCCGAAGATCGAAGTTGTCGAGGCCCACGTGATGGAGCCGCCATATGTTGCAAAGCCCAACAATGAAGGCTCCAGCGTTGGCATCTACATTGTGCATGAATCTGCCAATGGCCCACCGCAGCTTTCCCAGGATATGCCCGATCAAGTTATGGTCGAGAAATACATTCCAGGTCGTGAGCTGACTGTAACCGTCATGGATGACCGACCTTTGACTGTGACAGAGATCATGACAAACGGCGGCTGGTATGATTATGACGCAAAGTACAAGCCGGGTGGGTCTTGGCACGTACTGCCCGCCGAAATCCCAGAGGGAATTTTCGATCGTTGCGTGGACTTTGCCGTGCGCGCGCACAAAGCCCTTGGCTGTCGCGGGGTCAGCAGAACAGATTACCGGTGGGATCACAGCATGGGCTTGGACGGCTTGTTCCTGCTGGAGACCAACACGCAACCAGGAATGACCCCAACTTCTTTGGTGCCCGAACAGGCAGAGCATATGGGTATGACTTTCGGCCAGCTTTGCGCTTGGATGGTGGAGGATGCATCATGCGACCGCTGATTGCCACTCGAGCACTTGAGGAGCATAGGGCAAAGCCTCTGATCGTTACAGATGCCGATTTTGGATCTGGGAACGGTGGGAGCTCGCAACCAAAATCAAAATTTCGGTTACGCGGGTTGGGGCAATTACGTCGTGGCGCAGGTCGCGGTGATCCCACCCCGTCCCGCTTGAGTTACCGGTTCCAGCGATTGATGTTGACGCCCGGCTTTCGAAAGGCGCTTCGGGTGGGCACACCAATTTTTGTCCTTTCCATGGGGCTAGCGGTATATTTTTCGTCTGAGGATCGGCGTAACGCTATTTCCGATTATGTCGTTGAAATTAAGACTTCAATTCAAGAACGTCCGGAATTTATGGTCAATCTGATGGCCATTGATGGTGCGGGAACGGGTCTGTCCGAAGATATTCGCGAAGTCGTGCCGCTGGATTTCCCGCTCAGCTCTTGGGACATGGACGTCGAAAAGATAAGAGACACGATCATTGGGTTGGATCCAGTAAAATCCGCGACTGTGCGCATTCGACCGGGCGGAATTTTGCAAGTCGACGTTGTTGAACGAGAGCCGGTCATTGTCTGGCGGACCCGCAGAGGTGTCGAGTTGCTTGATGAAACCGGTGCCCATGTCGAAAGAATTGCGGCACGCGCCGATTTTGCTGATTTGCCGTTGGTCGCGGGCAAAGGCGCGGACAAGCACGTGCCCGAAGCGTTGGAAATTCTGAGTACTTCTCGCAGTTTAGGCGACAGAGTGCGCGGCCTGGTGCGTGTGGGCGAACGGCGCTGGGATCTGGTTTTGGATCGCGGTCAGCGCATCATGCTGCCGACCGAACGTCCGGCTCGTGCCCTGGAGCGGGTGTTGGCCGTGAACGAGGTGCAGGACCTGCTTGAGCGGGACGTGACCGTGGTTGATATGCGACTAGGACAACGTCCGACAATCAGAATGAATAAAGCCGCCAGCGAAGAATGGTGGAACACAAAAGTGACAGTAAACGGCGGGCAATAAGCGAATGATGACCGATCTTTATCAGTCCCAGCGCGCGATGCGACAGATGCGCAGACAGGCAATTCAAAGAGGCGTTGTCGCCATCTTGGATGTTGGAAGTTCCAAGATCGCCTGTCTTGTGCTGCGCTTTGATGGGGCAGGACGGCTAAGCGAGGATAACTCGATCGGTTCCATGGCGGGGCAGACTGGGTTCCGAGTAATCGGCGCGGCCACGACACGTTCGCGCGGCGTTCAATTTGGTGAAATCACCGCAATGCAGGAAACCGAGCGTGCCATCCGAACGGCATTGCAAGCCGCGCAAAAGATGGCCGATATCCGGGTCGATCACGTTATCGCGTGTTTTTCGGGCGCCAATCCTCGGTCCTACGGCCTTGACGCGCAGGTTGACTTGGAAGGCCAACTTGTCACTGAGGCCGAAGTCGGGCGGGTTCTGAATGCATGCGATGTGCCTGATTACGGTACGGGCCGTGAGGTTTTGCACGCGCAACCTGTTAATTTTGCTCTCGACAATCGATCAGGATTGATTGATCCGCGTGGACAGCAAGGGCAGAGTCTTGCGGTGGACATGCACATGCTCACCGTCGACTCTGCGGCAATTCAAAACATTTTGCGTTGCATCAAACGCTGCGACCTTGAGCTCGCAGGTGTGGCGAATTCTGCCTACGTATCCGGCATTTCGGCTTTGGTTGAAGACGAACAAGAGCTGGGTGCGGCTTGCATAGATATGGGTGGAGGCACGACCAGCGTATCAATTTTCATAAAGAAACATATGATTTACGCCGATAGTGTCAAAATGGGCGGCGATCATGTGACCTCGGATATTTCTATGGGCCTTGGTATTCCGGCAGCGGTGGCAGAGCGAATAAAGACGTTCAATGGAGGTGTCCACGCAACCGGAGCAGACGACCGCGATATGATTGATATCGGCGGTGACACCGGTGACTGGGAACATGATCGTCGAACTGTCAGTCGGGCGGAACTAATTGGTATTATGCGTCCAAGAGTTGAAGAAATACTCGAGGAGGTGCGCACCTGTCTTGACGCTGCGGGCTTCGATCATTTGCCAAGTCAGCAGATCGTGTTGACCGGGGGCGGCAGTCAGATCATGGGACTAGATGGTTTGGCCACGCGCATTCTGGGGCAGCGCGTGCGTTTGGGGCGTCCATTACGTGTTCATGGCCTGCCACAATCTGCTACTGGGCCTGCATTCTCTTCGGCGGTAGGCCTAAGCCTTTTCGCTGCCCATCCGCAAGATGAATGGTGGGACTTCGAAATTCCAGTCGACACATATGCAGCGCGACCTTTCAAAAGAGCGGTTCGGTGGTTCCGTGACAATTGGTAAGACCATTGTTCTTGGATTGGTAAGTGCGCTGGAGCCGACCGTTGCATTCGCGCAGACGCGGATTTCACCTGAGGATTTTTTGTCTGCGGTCGAAGGCAAAACGGCGGATTTCCATGAAATTCATACCGGAGCGCTGGTAGGTATAGAACAATTTCTGAGTTCGAAGTTGTCAGTTTGGTGGCAGCCAGGATTGGGATGCGTCTACGGGCAAATCTCGGTTTCGAAAGGCCAAATTTGCTTTCAGTACGATGATATTGGCGGAGGCGTTTACGTATGTTGGTGGCCATTCGAACACGAAGACCGACTGATGGTTCGCGAATCAAGTTTTGCATTTGCCGAGATTCAGGAAATACGACGGATCTCGAACGACAACTTGGATTGCCCAAATGCCCCGATTAGCTGAAGAATTGTATTGCGTGCCAACTAATTATCCCTAAAACTGTCCACAGGGTCCGGTAGAGGCCCGGCGGCAGGAGACGAGCAGTTTCCCGCGCGAAGAAGCCAAGTACTTTCATAGAGCGAGTCGCCAAAACCGCGACGCGACGTGTTATTGCGTTGTGTCGCGTTGTTGTTTGGTCGCAACATGTGGCGGATATCGCGAAATACCGCTGATTTCCGCCTTGATTCCTCCATATTTTGTGGTTCGCGGCGATTTTGGACGTGACGTTTGAGGATTTGAACGATAAAATAAAAGATGGATAGGTCAGAAAAACACCGCAGTACGCGGCAACTTATAAAACAGGCGGACAGAGCATGACATTGAATCTTTCGATGCCCGGGCACGATGAATTAAAGCCACGGATCACGGTTTTTGGCGTTGGCGGCGCTGGCGGTAATGCCGTGGATAACATGATTGCAAAGCAGCTGGACGGTGTCGAATTCGTTGTCGCAAATACCGACGCACAGGCCCTTCAGCAAAGCAGCTCGTCCGCACGAGTTCAATTGGGTGTCAAAGTGACCGAAGGTTTGGGGGCTGGCGCGCGCCCGACCGTTGGTGCTGCTGCCGCCGAGGAGAGCATCGAACAGATAGTCGACCATCTAGCTGGCGCACACATGTGCTTTATCACTGCTGGTATGGGTGGTGGTACTGGGACCGGAGCAGCGCCAATTATCGCTCAAGCAGCGCGGGAATTGGGTGTACTCACCGTTGGCGTCGTGACCAAGCCTTTCCAATTCGAAGGTGCAAAGCGGATGCGTCAAGCCGAAGACGGTGTGGACGCTCTTCAAAAAGTTGTTGATACGCTGATCATTATCCCGAACCAAAACCTGTTCCGTCTGGCCAACGAAAAGACCACGTTCACCGAAGCGTTCTCGATGGCTGATGATGTTCTGTATCAAGGTGTAAAAGGCGTGACGGACCTGATGGTCCGCCCCGGTCTGATCAACCTCGATTTTGCTGACGTTCGCGCCGTCATGGACGAGATGGGCAAAGCGATGATGGGTACAGGCGAAGCAACTGGAGAAGATCGTGCCATTCAGGCGGCGGAAAAAGCCATAGCCAACCCTCTTTTGGATGAAATCAGCCTCAAGGGAGCGAAGGGCGTTCTGATCAACATAACAGGTTCTCATGATCTGACCCTCTTCGAGCTGGACGAAGCCGCCAACCGAATTCGGGAAGAAGTTGATCCTGATGCGAATATTATCGTTGGTTCTACCCTTGATACCGAGATGGAAGGCGGGATGCGCGTGTCTGTGGTGGCCACAGGAATTGATGCCAGCGACGTTCAGTCGGACGTCCCGGTTGCGCGCCGCTCAATGTCGGCTCCGCTTACCCGAACAGTATCTGCCGAAGAAGCGGCTGATGAGCAATCACTGGAAGTCGCCGCTCGGACATCGGCTGCAGACGATGGCAACATTGCCCCAACTCTTTTTGAATCAATCGAAGATGTAGAGTTCAAGGAAGGTTGGCACAACGAACCGCCGGCAGCTGCTGAACAGGACGATGACGGTTTACCTCCTCCCGCCTATCAACCCCATGTGGCAGAATTCGAACCGAGACCCGATTCTGGTGAGCGGGCTGCAGAGGACTACGTCGCGCCACGCGCTCCGGAACCCGGAACGCCGTCACCTGCAGCCATGCAGCGTCTACAGGCAGCGGTTCAAAAAGTGCCAACAGGCGCGCCGCGATTCAACTCCACACGAGCTCAGGAAGCAGTAGCGCCAGAGCAGCCTCAACCAGAAGAACGCTCGCGTTTTGGCTTTAACAGATTGATCGACCGTATGACTGGACATGCGTCGGATACACCTGCGCAACCTGCCCGTCAGCAGCCTGCAATCAGAGCGTCGGATGCCACCGCACCAGCCCAAGAAGCAGCTGACCCGGATCAGGATAGAATTGAAATTCCCGCCTTCTTGCGCCGACAAGCCAACTGATCGCGGTAACAAAATCTTTGAAGAGAGCTGCCAACCGGTGGCTCTTTTTCTGTTAAAAACAATGCACTGAATGTCTGTAAGCAGGGTTTTGCCGATCTGTCACACTGATGTTTCATTCAGTTGCAAAGAGTGAGTTGAGCCTTGAGGCGCCGTTCCTTAACTGATGTGCGACGCAGCCCATAGCTGGCTGCACGCTGCTATCTGAGGTTCTAATTGCAACATACGCTCAAATCTTCGGTCACGTTTTCAGGCGTTGGGCTGCACAGCGGTAAGCCTGCGAAAATGGTTCTGAAGCCAGCTGCGGCAGGTCATGGGATTTGGTTCAAACGGACCGATATCGAATTGGGCAATGCTCTGATCCCTGCAATATATGACGTCGTTGAACGCACACAGCTGTGTACGCGGCTGGTTAACGACGCGGGCGTGTCAGTTTCGACAGTCGAACACATTATGGCTGCTCTCGCCGGGTGCGGTATTCACAATGCTCTGGTTGAGATCGATGGTCCCGAAGTCCCGATCATGGATGGGTCGGCCATTGAGTTTGTACACGGCATCATGTCTAAGGGCGTTCGCCGTCAGGCCAGCCCGGTGTTGGCATATCAAGTGCTCGAACCAGTGGCAGTTTCTCGTGAAGGTGCGAGTGCTACGATTGCTCCGGCTGAAGGTCTGGTAATCGAATTCAACATTGATTTTGAAGATGACGCAATCGGTTCCCAGACCAAGGTTCTGGATATGCGGAATGGATCTTTTGCGAGAGAGCTTTGCGACAGCCGAACTTTCTGCCGCCGCACCGACGTCGAAGCGATGCGTGAAAATGGTCTGGCGCTGGGCGGAACTTTGGAAAACGCGGTCGTCGTTCAAGGCGCCGAAGTTCTAACGCCTGGTGGCTTTCGCCATGCTGACGAGGCGGTGCGTCACAAGATGCTGGACGCGTTAGGAGACTTGTATCTGGCGGGCGGTCCGATTCTTGGACGATTTACTGGTGATAAGTCTGGTCATTCAATGACCAACACCTTGCTGCGTAAACTCTTTGAGACACCAGGTGCTGTGCGTCCGGTCCTTTGCACACCAGAACAGGCCGCGCGCTTGCCAGGTCAAGGTCTGGTCCGCAGCGAAATTCCGCAAGTGGCTTGAAAATATCAACTTTGAAGACATTTCCCACTGAGTGCGTATAAGGCGTTTTGCACCTGAATTTTATGTGCTAGACCAAGGCCCGATTAGGGTTTAATCCCGGCCAGGAAGACGACAAGGAAGTGCGGTATGGTTGGCATCAAAGCGGCAGTCAGGTTCGCAGGAGCGATTCTTCTGGCAGCAACTTTGACGGCTTGCGGCGATTCCGGCGGCATCTTTGGAAAAAAAGGTGCGGACCGCTCCCAGAACCTTGAAGGATTTACTCCGGAACAAATTTACACCCGTGGTGAGTATGAACTCTCGCAAAATCGCTCGGACGATGCAGCGTGGTATTTCTCCGAGGTCGAGCGGCTCTACCCTTATTCGGATTGGGCCAAGCGAGCCTTGATCATGCAGGCTTTTTCGTTCCACTCGGATAAGAACTATGAGGAAAGCCGGGCGGCCGCGCAGCGATATATCGATTTTTATCCTACCGACGAAGACGCGGCTTATGCTCAGTACCTGCTGGCGCTAAGCTATTACGACCAAATTGACGAGGTGGGCCGCGATCAGGGACTTACCTTTCAGGCGTTACAATCACTGCGTACGGTGATCGAAGTCTATCCAGACAGTGAATATGCCACTTCGGCCGTATTGAAGTTTGATCTGGCTTTTGACCACCTTGCAGGAAAGGAAATGGAAATTGGCCGGTATTACCTGCGGCAGGATCATTATACGGCGGCGATTAATCGATTTCGCGTTGTAGTTGAGGATTTCCAGACCACTTCTCACACCGCCGAGGCGTTGCACAGGTTAGTGGAAGCCTATCTTTCACTGGGCCTTTATGACGAGGCGCAGTCTGCTGGTGCGATATTGGGGTACAACTATCAATCTACAGAATGGTACGAAGCCAGCTATGCATTGCTGACATCACGCGGCCTGAACCTTAAGAGCAGCGGTAACAACTGGCTCAGCACGATATATCGGCAGACCATAAAAGGTGAGTGGTTGTAACTGCCATGGTTACTGGCGTGGGACGCTAAGACCCGATGTTGCGCGCCCTTGATATCCGCGACATGTTGATCATTGACCGGTTGGAGCTGTCGTTTCAGCCGGGATTGAACGCTTTGACTGGCGAAACTGGTGCGGGCAAATCAATCCTTCTGGATTCGTTGGGCTTTGTCCTCGGCTGGAGAGGGCGTGCCGAATTAGTTCGGCAAGGTGCATCACAAGGCGAGGTCATTGCAGAATTCGAACTCTCTGCCGACCACCCTGCGCATCACATCTTAGCCGAAGCCGGTTTGCCCGCAGGCGACGAATTAATCCTGCGTCGCGTAAATACAGCCGATGGGCGCAAGACCGCATGGGTCAATGATCGCCGATGCTCTGGCGAAATTCTTAGAGCACTTTCTGAAACTTTGGTGGAATTGCACGGTCAACATGATGACCGTGGACTTTTGAATCCGCGCGGACATCGGGCAATGCTGGACGACTACGCGGGGGCTGGGGCTCAACTTGCCGCTGTTCGCTCGGCGTGGTCCGAGATGTCGCGTGCTAGGAGGGCATTGGCTGAGACTGAAACTGCCCTTGCCGCAATGCGTGCCGAAGAAGAATTCCTTCGCCACGCCGTGTCCGAACTGGACAAGCTGGACCCGCAGTCGGGAGAAGATGCAGAGCTTGATGGCCGTCGCCGTATGATGCAAGGCGCAGAACGCATCCGCGATGACGTTGCCCGCGCATTCGGTCTTTTGGGTGGAGAAGGCGCCGAGGGTACGATGGCAGAAGCAATCCGCTGGTTGGAAGGTGTATCGGACAATGCGGGTGGGCAATTGGAAGAACCCATTGCCGCATTAGGTCGTGCGATGATCGAACTCGGGGAAGCTCAAGACGGTGTCCATTCCTGCCTTCAAGCACTGGACTTCAACCCGACGGAACTGGAGGCAATCGAAGAACGCTTGTTCGCAATACGGGCGCTGGCCCGCAAGCATGACGTAGCCCCGGACGATTTAGGCGCTTTCGCAGAAACTTTGCGTGATCGTCTAAGTCGGCTTGACGCAGGCGATGACGACCTTGCAAATCATCGCGAAATGGTCGAAGCCGCGCAAATATCCTACGATACAGCTGCAGCCAAACTCGGCAATATTCGTCGCAAGGCGGCAGGACAGTTGGACGCCGCGGTAATGGCCGAGCTGGCTCCGTTGAAAATGGAGCGTGCTATTTTCCAGACTGAAATCACGCCATCTGAGCCCGGTCCCGAGGGGAACGACGCGGTCGCTTTTAGCGTCGCCACCAATCCGGGTGCCCCATCTGGGCCGCTTAACAAGATTGCTTCGGGTGGCGAACTCAGCCGCTTTTTGCTGGCACTCAAAGTCTGTTTGACTGGTGCTAACACCAATCGGACAATGATATTTGATGAAATTGACCGAGGTGTGGGCGGCGCGACAGCAGATGCGGTGGGGCGACGTTTGGCGTCGCTGGCTTTGGGTGGACAGGTTTTGGTTGTTACTCATTCGCCGCAAGTTGCAGCCCGCGCCGCGCATCATTGGCGGGTGCAAAAACAGGTAAGTAATGGACAGACTCTGTCTACTGTCTCGCATCTGACAGAATTGGATCGTGTTGACGAAATCGCGCGCATGGTTGCAGGTGACACTATCACAGAAGAAGCCCGCGCGGCAGCCCGGGCATTGCTTCAGGTCTGAAGCAATTAGGGTCGTAATTCGACTTTTCTAAAGGCGCTGACTGACTTACTAAGTGCCCAAAAAAAGACCCAGAAAGCCAATGACCCAATCAACCCGCACCTTACTTCGCAACCAATTCAATCAGGCTGTGGCGGCTATCAAAGATGCGTGGCGGGTGATGTTGCGCCGTGGCCCCAGCCAAGTTCAGTTTTGGTTCATAGCGCTGGTTATAGGAATAGCCGCGGGTTTTATGGCGCTTGGCTTCCGAAAGGCGACGCAAGCGCTGCAAGCGTATATCTATGATACCGATGATATACTTATGTTGCACAGCCATGCTGAAAAGCTACCGTGGCTGCTGATTCTGATCACGCCGATCATTGGCGGGTTGATCGTGGGAATCATCCTGCACAAGTTCACCGATGACGGAAGGGTCCGATCGGTTGCCGATGTAATTGAGGGCGCGGCAACGACCGACGGGCGCGTGGAAAACAAGGCTGGGATAGCATCGTTTTTTGCGTCTCTAATTACTTTAAGTACGGGTGGTTCTACAGGGCGCGAGGGACCTGTTGTCCACATGGCGGGCGTGATTTCAACTTGGGTCAGCAATCGTATCCACGCGGACGGAATCACCGGGCGTGACCTTTTGGGATGCGCAGTCGCCGCGGCGGTGTCGGCAAGCTTCAACGCTCCTATTGCTGGGGCTTTGTTCGCGCTTGAAGTGGTGTTGCGCCATTTTGCAGTTCACGCATTTGCACCCATCGTTATCGCCTCGGTCGCGGGAACGGTTATCAGCCGGCTAGAGCGCGGGGACGTGACTGAATTTATCCTGGAAACACCTGGATCGCTTCAATTCTACGTCGAACTACCTGCTTTTCTGCTTCTTGGCCTGATTTGCGGACTGGTTTCGTTGTTGCTCATGCGGTCAATATTCTTTGTCGACGATATTGGAAGTCACATTCAGGCCCGCCTATCCCTGCCAAGGTGGTTGAGACCTGCCGTTTCCGGAGCGATGCTGGGGGTTTTGGCGATTTGGTTTCCTCATATTATCGGCGTCGGCTACGAAACGACTGTCCGTGCGCTGACTGGCGATCTTGTTCTGACAACGGCGATCGTGTTTGCAGTGGTCAAAACCGTGGCCGTCGCCATTACAATGGGCGGACGTATGGGAGGGGGCGTGTTCTCTCCCTCTTTGATGATCGGCGCACTGACAGGTCTGGCCTTTGGGTTGATTGCGACAGGATTGCTGCCAGAGGTATCCGGAACTCACACGCTTTACGCATTTGCGGGAATGGGGGCGGTTGCGGCGGCCGTGCTTGGTGCCCCGATATCGACCACGCTGATCGTTTTTGAACTGACCGGGGACTGGCAGATCGGTCTGGCCGTTATGGTATCGGTTTCCATGTCGACTGCTTTGGCATCGCGACTGGTGGACCGGTCTTTCTTCCTGACCCAACTAGAACGTCGAAACGTACACTTGGCCGCAGGACCGCAGGCCTATTTACTTGCCATGCTTCGGGCCGGGACCGTAATGCGCCCAATCGATGATGCTCGGTCCATCAGTGAGGAAGAGGCGCAAAATCTGATAAAACAGGGTCTTTGCGTTGAAGCCAGCGCCACACTCGAAGCCGCGATGCCGTATTTCGACAGGGGCGACATCCCTTGCATTCCGGTCGTTATAAAAAGCCAAGATGGGGTCGAAAACCCGGTAGGAGCTTTGTACCACGTCGATGCGCTAAAGGCTTATAATCGGGCGTTGGCGGCTACAGCGGCAGAAGAGCACTCGTAATTTCAATTTTCGTATACGCTTGCGGCGTCTCCCATGTAATTGTCCCAAGCAAACCAGTAAGAGATGTGCCCAGCTACTCGCGGCAACTGTTCTCCGTTTGGCCCGGCAAGTGCTTCCTCGGTCACTTTCCAAGTATTACCCGCTTGGTCCTGTAAACCGCTATCTACTGTTCGGAAAGTATGTCTGGCGCGTTCATAGGCTCGGACGCTGCGATTTTTTGGGTTGCCTATCAACAACAAGGGTTTGTCTGCGATTGCGTCATTGATCACGGGCGTCTTTGCAAATTCTTGCAAAGGCCATGCCCGCGCTGCACCGAACTGGCGTATGGTAAAAACATAGTCCTTTTGGCGGTGTCGCGTCTGGTCGACCAGAGCCGGAAACATCAACTCGCTTGATGCAAAATAGTCTCGATAGACAACTCCCGATCCATAGTTTCGTCTATGCCCGGTTTTGAGGGACAATACCTTGGTTGTTGGATGCGAGGTTTTCCAACTGTCCCACGTGGTAATAACCACAGGTCGCTGCTTTAGAGTAATCCCACTATCGGCCAATGGACCCACAACGGGTCTGCCAGTGTACTGATTCCAAAGGGTATTGGACGCCCGATCAAACATCAGTTTGTTTGATCGATATAAGAAACCCGACGAACCAAAGACAAAGGGCTTTCGCCGACCTGCTACATGGGTTTCAAACAGGATTCCCGAACCACACAAAGTACAATAAGCCAACGCAACAGGCACGCCGCCTATCACTTCGTTGAACATTTCGTGCCAGCCCATGATCCGCAGTGGATAAGCCCGCGCATCCCCGTTGATGGATATTCCAAAAACCAGATCGTCCCCTTTCAGATAATCTGCTTTCGAAGCCGATAGCAGGTCCGGGTTGTCAAGCGAGGGGATACCGTCCTTGGTAACTCCGCCCCAAGCAATCTCTTCCAGTCGAATTTTCATCTTGTCTCGTTGCAAGTATTCAGGCTTGAGGAACACATCAAAATTTTGGTCTATACCCAGCAGAACTTCGCGCTTGAACGGAATGAATGATGGGTGCGGAACGATCTGGCGATTACGTTCTTGCCACAACATCCACTCAAACCAGTCTGTTCCATGGCTTTGCCCTGTCAAAGCCTCCATGACTTCGGCAATTTGATCATCCCGACGTCTGGCATAACGCATGGCGGTAAGTAAGGCAGGTACGACATCCTTATTGCCACGTTGTCGAAGATAGACCATTCCGCTCTCGAATTCCGACGAACTGCCAAATAGGGTGGAACGGGTGGCTTCGAGCACTGGATCCTGCTGCGCCCAAAGCGTCCCGGGAAATACAATCCCGGCAACCAATAGCCCTGAAAAGCTCCGGCGCGAAACAGACATGACATCCTCCTTTTCGAAGTCACGTCAAGAATGCCTGTTTTGCCGCTCACTTTCACGCCACAGAAGCGTGAATGCCTTTGTGATCAGAACTCGCTTTTCGACTGTGTACTAGATTTTAGTCTGTGTATCTTCGCTGGTTTCCTGCGGTTCACTTTCCGAAGCATTCAGCGTCAACGGCGGTTCGTGGGGTTCTTCTGAAATTGGTGCCGGTGCCGTTGGAACGGGTTCTTGCAAGGTTTCTTCCGGCCCGGGCACAAGGCGGGCGGTCGGTGCGGCATCGGTTTCCATATCGGATTCCAAGTTTTTCACCGGTTCTGAAACTTGAGTGTCCAAACTGATCAAGGCGCGGCGGAAAACCAGCACATTGCGCCAATTCACGGATGAACTGGTCAAACCAGCGCGTTCTTCGCTGGGCAGCAATTCAGCGCGTTGATATTCCCAGCCTTCCTGTCCCAATTGGTTAAGCAATGTTTCGATGGAATTCGCAAACCGACCCTCGGGTGTCTTGACCCCTCTGGCCTTTGTGCCTTTCTGAGGGGCGGGGACAACTTTGTACTCATAGCGCTGCATCAATCGTTCCTGACTGCCGTGTTTCGCCAAATTAACATTTTAACAGGCTGGGGAAAGCGAACTTGGTATTTTAGAAAAATTCAGCTCGCACTGTTGCCGTGGTTCCGCGCCGCTTTACCGACCAGCGACAAGCACATTTCCGTTGCAATAGCCATATCCTGAACGGAAATCCATTCAAGTGGCCCATGAATGCACTGCATCCCGGTAAAAATATTTGGAGTCGGCGTGCCGAATTCGGTAAGACGTGACCCATCCGTGCCGCCGCGGATCGGGACGGAGATTGGTTCAATTCCCAGATCTTGACATGCCTCACGGGCCAGTTCGACGGGGGTCATATCGTTTTCCAGCCAGTAACGCATGTTGCGATATTGGTGTGAAATATCGCAGGTGATTTGGGCGCGGGGTTCTGTGGCTTGCACCGTGGCACAGACCTGCCTAACAAGTTCACCTTGCGCCTCAAGCGCGTCCATCTCGAAATCTCGCAAGATCAACTTGATTTCCATTTCTGACGAACCGCCACTCATTCCGACAATATGAATGAAACCTTCGCGTCCGTCGGTCACTTCGGGCGTCATTGTAACCTGAGGTAAAGTCTGCACAATCTTGGCTGCTAAGTGCGTAGCGTTGACCAGTTTACCTTTGGCCAGGCCGGGATGGATCGAAACACCTTTTATCCTGATAACAGCCCAATCTGCCGAAAAACTTTCATAGACGATTTCACCCACATCTTCTCCATCCAGTGTATAGGCGAAATCAGCCCCCAGATCCTTGGGCAGTCGTTCTGTCACGCCACGTCCGATTTCTTCGTCCGGAGTAAAGGCGAGGCGGATCGGGCCATGAGAGATATCTTTGTTTTCAAGCAAGTGCCGCGCCATGGTCATCAGAATCGACACTCCGGCTTTGTCGTCCGCACCAAGCAGAGTTGTGCCAGACGCGGTTATAAGATCATGCCCGATTTTCTCGGCCAAGTATGGGTGTTCATCGGGCGATAGCACTAGGTCTGGATCGTCAGGAAATGTAATGTCACCGCCGTTGTATCCTTTGATCACGCGTGGCTTAACACCTGTCGCGTTGAACTGCGGTGCGGTGTCGACATGTGCTAAAAAACCGATGGTCGGTCCCGGAGCGGTTCCCGGAATAGTTGCCACAACAACGCTGTCATCAGTTACTTCAACGTTCTGTGCACCAATTTCCGTAAGCTCTTGTTGCAACAGGTTCAGCATGTCGAGCTGAGTTTTTGTGCTTGGGGTTGAGGCAGATGTCTCGTCGCTTTGGCTGTCAACCGCCGCATAGCGCACAAGACGGGCTTGAAGTTCCTGATCAAATCTTTTTTGCATGACACCTTACCTCTCTGGCGCCAAAGAAAGGGTCCAAACAGTAAAGGAGTCAAGTCGATGACCTGACACTTAAATTGTTGCCTGAACAGAAGAAGCTACAGTCCCAGCTTTTGACTCACCAGTTCGTTTACGGCTTTAGGATTGGCCTTGCCTCCGGTGGCTTTCATGACCTGACCAACGAACCAGCCCGCCAATTTCGGGTTAATCTTGGCCTTTTCTACCTGAGCCGGATTGGCTGCGATAATCTCGACCAGAGCGGCCTCGATAGCGCCGGTGTCGGTTACCTGCTTCATACCGCGTTCTTCTACGATCTGTGCTGGGTCGCCACCTTCGGTATAGACGATTTCGAACAGGTCCTTGGCGATCTTACCGGAAATAGCATCCGAGGCGATCAGATCAATGATACCTCCCAGCTGGGCCGGAGATACGGGAGAGTCAGTGATATCGTGGTCTTCTTTCTTCAGCCGGCCAAAAAGCTCGTTGATGACCCAATTGGCGGCTAGTTTACCATTGCGGTTTTGGGCTACCTCTTCAAAATAAGCGGCTGACTCCACCTCGGCTGTTAAAACCGACGCGTCATAGTCTGTAAGGCCAAACTCTGTGACAAAGCGTGCTTTCTTGTCGTCCGGCAGTTCTGGCAACTTGGACGCGATATCATCCACCCATGTCTGTTCAATTTCCAACGGAAGCAGATCTGGGTCGGGGAAGTAACGATAATCATGCGCTTCTTCCTTTGACCTCATGGAACGGGTCTCGCCCTTGTCTGGGTCATAAAGGCGAGTTTCCTGCTCGATTTCTCCACCGCCTTCCACGATAGCAATCTGACGACGGGCTTCTACTTCTATCGCTTGCTGGATAAAGCGCATAGAGTTCATGTTCTTGATCTCGCAACGCGTTCCAAGATGCGAGAAATCCTGTGTTTCCTGGTACTTCTCGTAAGCGCCCGGTAGGCAGATGGAAACGTTCACGTCCGCGCGCAGGTTGCCGTTTTGCATATTTCCGTCGCAGGTACCCAAATAACGCATGATCTGCCGCAATTTAGCGATATATGCAGCGGCTTCTTCCGGGCCACGTATGTCTGGACGACTGACAATCTCCATCAGGCAAACACCGGTGCGGTTCAGGTCGACAAAGGACATGTTCGGGTCCATGTCATGAATTGATTTACCTGCGTCCTGTTCCATGTGGATGCGTTCGATCCGAACCACGCGGGCAGTGCCATCGCCCATTTCGACCAGCACTTCGCCTTCGCCTACGATGGGGTGATAAAGCTGAGAAATCTGGTAGCCTTGCGGTAGGTCGGGGTAGAAATAGTTCTTGCGATCAAAGGCTGACTTTAGGTTGATTTCCGCCTTTAACCCCAGTCCGGTGCGCACGGCCTGTTCGACGCAGTACTCGTTAATAACTGGAAGCATGCCAGGCATTGCCGCGTCCACAAAGGCCACATTGGCGTTCGGTTCTGCCCCGAATTTGGTGGATGCCCCTGAAAACAGCTTTGCATTTGACGAGACCTGCGCATGTACTTCCATCCCGATCACCAGTTCCCAATCGTGCTTGGCCCCGGCAATGGTCTTTGGTTTGGGCATATCATAAGTCAGGTCGAGCATGGCGCGCCTCGTATCCGAAGAAATCTAGACCAGCGTATTATGCCTGCCGTGGCTTAGGGGCAAGGGGGAATGGGTCTTATGCGGTGAATCCGGGCAATGCGCCTGGGACTTCTTCAATTGTTCTTAAATTGAAGACCACTTGGCGTGAAGGTTACGCTTGTTCCGCTAAGCAATTCGTCGCGAAACAAGTTGCCAATCGCCCGCAGTGCGTCGCGGTGCCCGCCGGCCGCGAAACGCTCAGCTGAATTGATGCGCAGGCTGTCATCGAAACCATTCGCAGCGTGCGCCCAGATCAGCGGGTGCAATTCTGTCAGATGATCTCTGATCAGCCAATCTGCTGCGTCACAAATCTGTTGGCGTACTTCATCCGCTTCTGCGTGACGTCCCATTTGGTTTTTCAGAGTGATCGCGCAATAAGCCGCTAACAGGTTTATCATGTCCTGATTTGGCCTACGCGTTACGATATCCCGCAGGCCGTCCAGAAAATATTCGACGTCGACTCGAGCGCAGGCTTCGTCATCATGTGCTATGGCGTCAAACTGCACCCAAGTATATCCGCCTGCGCCCCAGATCGCCTGAGTGCCTGCAGCCACCCGCAACGCCAAGTTTTCAAGTGTTTCGTAGCTGCCAAACCACCGAGGCAGTAGGTGTGTACCCAAAGCGCGCATGTGCCGGTGATTGTAAGGATCCAGTTCGATCAGTTTTTCAAATTTGTAGCCGGTCCTGACTTCATCGGTTCGATGACCGGCCAGCAAAGCGCAGTCTGCGGCTGCAATGGCTGGGCTGTTGCTGGCCTGCTCACGGCATTTTTTTAAGATTGCCGCCGCTCGGTCGAAATGTGCGGTACAGCGCGACAGATGCAACTTTGGCAATTTCGCTTCAGGAACGTTTCCGCGCCATGCCCATGCCAGATCAATATGTGCCCGAGCAACAACCAGACCGATCATGGGATCATCGGGATGATCATTCATTTCGCCTTCAAGTTCCGAAATTCCGCACAGCAGATCGTAGTCAGCTATTTCTGCGCCTCCGGATAGCGCGTGTTCGACAGCAAGTACCACGTCGGATCTGGCGCCAAAAGCTAGTAGTTCAGTAAGAGGATAGGTTTCGCCAGCTTTGTCCGTCGCCCGCATCTCGGACGACAATTGTGACCAAAAACCCTGACGCGCCAGATGGCGACCGCGTTCAATTGCCCGGTGACCGATTTGTTCCTCTTCATTCATATTCGCAATTGGAATATTGAGTTTGCCCGAAGCGTCATCTTCAACTCGACTGACGGACGTCGCCGCAAATGGCTGCGGTTCAGGCTGACGGTTTGAAGTTGTTAAACGGGCGAACAGAGACCCAATTGACCGGACCATGGCAAAACTCGTACTGGAACAAACGTGTAACAATAACAGTGTGTCCAGACGGTTATTTTAAATCAAGAAATGGGCAAATGATCAGGCAATTTTGAGATCAATCCCATGTTTTTTAGGGTGATCGTTTCAAAATACTCTAAAATGATGGCGCTCTACTGCAAACCCAGCGCCCTTTAACACCATTTCAAGGTCTCGATGAGGTGGCAGCGACTCATCCGGCAAGCGCACTCGCTTATCTGAGTTCAGAATTGCCGATACACGAACGGAGAAATCCCAACGGGTGTCGAACCGGAACCGATCTATCTGGGTAAGCGACAACTGTCCTTTCCGATTGCCTGTGTGCCAATAAAGTTTTTGACCGTCCAGTTGCATTCCGGCACTTGTGTTTTTCATCACGTCCCACACAGCTGGCAGCGTCGCCAAGGCCAGAATTCCCATCAGCCACCAGACAGCGTCGAACAGGATCACCATTCCGATCAGCACGGTGTAAACAACGATGAGTATCACAACCGTTCGCTGGGAACGGTTGTGACGAACGAACGTAAAGGGCGGTGCCTTCGTGGTCATGCGTCCAAGATACGTGAGACCATTTCAGTTGTATCCCGTGACAGGTTAGGAGTTTCGGAAATTCGCGTCAGTTGCGCGCGCATCAGGGCTTGGCGCTTGTCGTCGTATCGCTTCCAAGTTTGAAAGGCGGTGCACATCCGCGCTGTTGTTTGCGGATTTACCGGGTCGAGGCGGATCAACCAATCCGCCAAAAGTTGATAACCCGAGCCGTCAGCGTGGTGGAACCCGGCGTGGTTTGTCGCCAAGGATCCCAGCAAAGCTCTGAACCGGTTGGGGTTCTTCCAGTTGAACTCGGGGTGTTGGGTCAGACCCAGAGCTACCGCAGGCGTTGCATCCGGAGAGGCCAGCGAAATCTGTAACCCAAACCACTTGTCCAGAACCAGCCGGTCATGCTGCCATTGATCGTAGAAAGAAGATAATTGTGTCTCACCCTTGCCCGCGCGCAGCAGGCACGCAAGCGAAGCAAGCTGCTGGGTCATATTGTTTGCGCGGTCATATTCAGCCGCTGCCTGCGTTCCACTGTCCAGCCGGGTCGTCAGCGCCAAAGCAGCGTTACCCAAAGCACGCTTGCCCGACTGTTCCGCATCTGGTTGATAGGGTGCGTCAACCAACGACTCGCTATGCAACCGCGGTAACAGGTCCTGCACATGCTGAGCAGTGGCCTGTTTTAAAGTTTCGATCGCAGTCCATATTGCCAAGGGGTCTGGCGTGTGACCAGAGTCATAAAGGGTTGAGGCCAATTCTGATTGCGAGGGCAATTGCAACATCAGCGCACGATAAGCTGGGTCCAGATCCCCGTCGCGCAGCACAGCCAAGAGCCCATCCAGGAATTGCCCATCAGGTGCGCTATCCTGCGTGATCATGCGAAATAAATTGTCTTCGGCCAGAGAACGACCTGCCTGCCAACGGTTAAATGGATCGGTGTCGTGCGCCAGTAGGAAAGCGCGGTCTGCATTAGAGTGACCATGGTCAAGTATAACTGGGGCCGAAAAATCCCGCAAAATCGAAGGATTAGGTTTTGCGGCAAGCCCGGTGAATTGAAAACTCTGCGTCGCTTCGGTTAGTTCCAGAACCTGAGTTCCGCGAACTTCGTCTCCGTTTGGCCCGAGCAGTCCGAAAGCGACCGGAATGACTTGCGGAAGTTTTTCGGTTTGTCCCGGTGTCGGGTGCGTTTCCTGGCTTAAAGTCAGAGTATAGGTACCACTATCCCAACTTTCCGAGACAGATATGCGCGGCGTTCCCGATTGGCTGTACCACCTCTTAAACTGAGTCAGGTCCCGACCCGTAGTGTCCTCGAAAACCTTAAGCCAATCCTCGATGGTGCAGGCTTGTCCGTCGTGGCGGTCGAAATACAGGTTCAGTGCCTTGGAATAGGCTTCGTCCCCAACGAGACGTTTAAGCATGCCAATGACTTCAGCGCCTTTTTCATAGACAGTTGAAGTGTAGAAGTTGTTGATTTCCTGAAAGCTCTCGGGCCGGACTGGGTGAGACAATGGGCCGTTATCCTCAGGAAACTGCCGCGCGCGCAGGTCAATTGCATCATGGATGCGTTTGACTGGGGCGGAACGCATGTCCGAAGTGAACTGCGCATCTCGGAACACTGTCAGGCCCTCCTTCAGGCAAAGCTGAAACCAATCGCGGCAGGTAATACGATTTCCAGTCCAATTGTGGAAATATTCATGGGCGATTATCGCTTCGATCCGTTCAAAGTTGGCATCGGTCGAGGTTTCTGGGCTGGCAAGAACGGCGGAAGAGTTGAAGATGTTCAGTCCTTTGTTCTCCATCGCGCCCATGTTGAAATCGTCGACGGCCACAATGTTGAAAACGTCAAGATCGTATTCACGACCATAAACCTCTTCATCCCATTTCATCGATTTTTTTAAGGCTTCCATACCAAAGGCACATTTGCCTTCGTCTCCGGGGCGAACCCATAAATTCAGTTCGACGCCGCGACCCGATTTGGTCGTAAACTGGTCTGGATAGGCGATCAGATCACCTGCTACCAGCGCGAATAAATAGGCGGGTTTGGGCCAAGGATCAGTCCACTCAGCCCAGCCTTGGCCCGAAGCGGTTGGGTTGCCGTTCGACAGCAGTACAGGCAGATCGCCATTAATACGAACCTTAAAAGTGGACATCACATCTGGTCTGTCCGGGTAAAAGGTGATTTTGCGAAACCCTTCGGCTTCGCATTGGGTGCAATACATGCCGTTCGACATATACAGCCCTTCGAGCGCTGTGTTGTTACCCGGATCAATTTCCACCTCGGTTTCCCAAACAAAAGGCGCGTTGGGCACATTGGCAGTCAGACCCTCGTCGGTTACCTCTGGCGCGATTTCAGCACCATCAATTGCGGCGCGTATAAGCCTTAGTTGTTCTCCATGCAGAAAGAACTTGCGGTCACGGGCATCTGGGTTAGGGCGAAACGCAATGCGAGAAGTAACACGTGTGGCATGAGCAGCCAGATCGAAAGTTAAATGCACGCTGTCAATCAAATAGCCAAATGGGGTGTAATCTTTCAGATAGATCGTGGTGGGGGCGGCGTCGCTCATCTTGGCCTCGCTGGTTTGATTTTGGCGTGACGTTATGGTTATCGCGTCAATGTCGCAAGACAGTCCACAGTTCGGCGCCGGGATCATTGGGAAGTTTTTGAAACATCTGTAGACTGCTAAATTCCGCGAACTTGAAGAGGCGAGTTGCCTATCGGAAACATTCGCCCTACTTGATGGAAGTTGGACGGAAGAGAATACAAGGCGGGAGACGACGAAAATGAGTGGGAGAGTGAACCGGAGCGGGCTGCAGGTTGATCAATTTCTGGTGGATTTCATCGAAAAACGCGCGTTGCCCGGTACGGAAATTGAGCCTCAGGGCTTCTGGAACGGTCTTGCGCGACTCGTGAGTGAACTGGGACCAAAGAACCGCGATCTACTGGCAAAACGGCAAGATCTGCAAAGCCGAATAGATAGCTGGCACGCGGCTCGAAAGGGGCAGGAACACGATGCTTCTGCATATGAATTATTTTTACGCGAAATCGGTTATCTGGTCGAAGAAGGGCCCGATTTTCAGATCGAAACCACCAACGTCGATCCCGAAATAGCGTTCACTCCCGGGCCTCAGTTGGTTGTGCCCATTACTAATGCTCGTTTTGCGCTGAATGCTGCCAACGCTCGTTGGGGAAGTCTGTATGATGCCTTATACGGCACAGACGCCATGGGTGATCTGCCAGATGCCGCAGGTTAC
>NZ_JBXWRL010000047.1:0-45752 GCF_059612885.1 Ruegeria sp. YKSD179
TGGCGGAGGGAACAGGACTGGCGTCGAACCTTCTCCGGCCGTTAAAGTATTGTTATTGATAAGTTTAAACCAGCAGACGCAAGCCAGTCCCACCGAAATGCCATCAGACAAGCGCGATGTCCGCCCCGCCTCTTGGGGCCAGAAGCAAGTTGTCTTGTGCCGAAGCACTCTCCACTCTTACGAGCACCTCCATCGAGAGCAAATCGACGTTCGTTCCGACAAAGTTGCCTGCCACCGGGGTGACCTGTGCGATGTTTCGGGCCACGGCGAGTGGTATCAGGTTCCGGGACCCGAAGCTCCGGTTCGTGGGATCGAAGGCAATCCATCCGGCACCGGGTACAAAAATCTCGACCCAGGCATGGGTGGACCCGGAACCCGCAATTCCAAGGAGGCTTCCTTCCGCATCGGACAGATAGCCGGACACTATGCGGGAACCGAGTCCAAGTGTGCGCGCGGCTTCGGCGAGCAGGACCGCAAGATCACGGCACGAGCCCCACCGCCGGTCGAGCGTCTCGATCGGTGCCTGGGTGCCTTCAGTGTCGCGGCTCTGGTAGGAAATCTGGGTGAACACACCATTGCTGATGTCCTTCAGCAAAGACAGCGTATCGGTCGGGCGCGCCATGACGAAGCCCTCGACCCATCGAGAAAGCCGACCGTCCGGGTCGGGGTATTGCGGAACCGTCAACGCGCCCAAATCGGTCCATTCGTCGGCGGCGTAGTCAAAGGGGTACTGCGCGGCCGAGGCGGCGATGGCAAAGACCGGCCATGCAGGCGCGGTGAGATCCACTGTGGCACGGCTCTCGATCACCAGATGATCTGTCAGGCTGTCAAAGATGGCGGTGGTGACAGCGTTGCCGGCCACGTCATGCGCCCAGGTTACCGTCGCCGTCGGAGAAATGGAGAGGGCATGCGCAATTAGTCGCAGTTCCCTCGTTTCTCGTGGACGTATCATCAACCGATGGGGCCCAAGGGGGACCTTTTGACGGTATCTGTAGGTCGTGGTGTGAACGATCTCGAGGCAGGCCAAAATGATGTTCCAGTTAGGATTGAGGAAGACGGTGCGCGGCTGCGGGGATCAGCGGCGGCGAGATGCGCCCGCGCTGACGGGCGCGGCGTTCCGCCAGGCATTCAACCCCTTGCAGCGTCGGCAAATCCGTTCTCCGAAGCCTTCGCTCCAGAACGAGGTTTCGCATCGCAGGCATCGGCGTTCTTGCGGAACATCTCCCACGGCCCTTGGGGTCGCGATGTCCGGTACGTCACCCTCGGCGATGGCCTCGTCCGCCATCACGTTTTCCCCTCAGCCAGACGGGTGCGCAAGGGCGGCGGCGAGTCCGGTCGCGTAGGCATGCCTTCGTTTTCGGCGGTCCGGATCGACTCTTCGTCCCGCGCTCCTCGGGCGGGCGTCTTCGAAGGCGGCGCAGCCAGGGTCGGATCGGACGTCCCAGACCGGGAATAGAGATGTCGCAGGTGCGCCTCGGAGACCCCGTCGGCCTTCATCACGAGCTGCACCATCGGATCAGCCAGCATTTCTTCAAGGAAAAAGTCGGACAACTCCCTGCCGGTCAGCTTGTCCCTGGCGCGTGCTTGGTCGAGGTCGGCAAGGGAAACAGTCAGAGTCCGTGCAAGTCCCGGATGAGATATCCGGGGATGAAGCTTCACAAGGACGGAGGCTTTCCAGGCTGCGCGATCCCGTTGATCAGGGGGTGAAGCCACCTCCGTTTCGATCTCGTACTCTCCCGCCGGGAGCGTCTCGTCAAAGCCCGGAACGGTGAAGGGCCGGGAAAAAACCGCAACGGACTTACTCGTCAGATCTTCCATTGGCGCGTTCCTTTCCCTTGTTGCTGTGAATGGTCCGCGCCCTTACAGGAATGAGGCGCGTAACCTGTGTAGGTCTCAAGATGTCTTGGACTTCGCGGGTGGTTCCTTGCCAGCGGCCTTGGGCTCGGTCTCCTTGGCAGGGGTCGTTGCTGTTTTCGCAGGCTTGGGCTTTAACGCAGCCGCAGCTCTGGCGGTCAGGTCCTTGAAGGACATTTCATCGATCCTTTGATTTTCCGAAGCCAACTCCTCGTCCATGTCGGACCGGGATACTTCGCATCGGTACTGTAAATATGGGGGCTGGCGACCCGAATTGCGATGGTGCATCGAAAAAGAAGCCGAGGTCAGTCAGGCCAATTCATCCGTCCAGACCTTGAATTCCATCAACGTGTTCTGGCCGAATGTCTGGGTCAGAGGGACATCGGCAGCATCGCGGCCCCGCGCGATCAGGATTCTCGCAAACCTCGGCTTGTTGTTCCGCGGGTCGAACATGTGCCATTCACCAGCGAGAAACACCTCCATCCACGCGGCGAAATCCCCGGGTGGATAAGGGAGAGGCTCGCCAATGTCGCTCAGGTATCCGGTGCAGTAACGGGCCGGAATGTTCATGCATCGGCACAGGGCGATGGCGAGATGGGCAAAGTCGCGGCAGACGCCCTGCCTCTCGGCTAGGGTCTGCGACGCGGTGCGCGTCGCCTTCGCCTGCATATAGTCGAAGCGGACATGTCCATGCACGAAATCGCAGATCGCCTGGACACGTGACCATCCGGGGTCCGTGGTCTCGAACAGGCGCCACGCCTCCTCCGATAGGAGGTCGGTGTCGCAATACCGGCTGCCCTGCAGAAACACGAGCGTCTCGAAAGGAAGATCCTGAACCGCGTGCTGCCGCGCGCCGGGCATGGAGGGATCAGGCTGGCCCGTGTCGCGAAAGATGCCATCCGTCGACAGGCAGAAGTCGCCCGCCGGAGCCAGGACGCGTGTACACCAGTTGCCGAAGCCATCCCGGTAGCTTTCGAGCGGCACGCTTGGCGACGTCACGAGGTAATCGGCACGTTCCAGATCGCCAAAGCGCGAGTAGTGGACGTTCAGCATCGCAATCAGTGGCGTCGGCTGCGGGAAGCTGTAGCGCAGACGGCAGCCGATGCTGACCCGCATGCCGGACAAACGGCCGCGCCTGGTCATGTCATGATCATCTTGCAAGGATGAGCGTCCGAGGCATTGGGCCGGTGCCAGCCTGCGCAAGGACGGGGAAGGCCAGGGACGCTATCACTCCAGCCACGATGGCCAGCCTCGAGATCAACCTTGCCAGCGGGTGTCTCATCGCCGCTTGCTCCTTGGCGGACCGGAGTCCGCCGGTTGCCGCGCGAGTCTTCGATAGCCCAAGCGTGAGCGTTCCAGTCAGCCGTCGCGTGGGCGCGGGCGGCGGCGGGGAGCCCCTCGAATTCGATCGCGATGGCATTCCTTCGTTCTCGGCCACCTGGATTGCGAATTCTTCCGGGAGTGTCGGGTGGGTGCTACCGGTCATCGGGGCGAAAATTTGTGCAGGGCCGCAGCGGCAAGAGCATGTTCCTTCTGGTGGTAGTCGCCGCGGAACTTGCCATCGACCCGCACCTCCCAGATGCCGTTTCTTTCGCGTACCTGAACTCCACCGCGCTGTGCTGGCCGGTCCATGAAAGCCCCCTTTTCTCCTCTGCTTTTCGGTTGCTCGGGTTGCTTGTCGTTCATCTCCGGCTCCTTCGCGTTGGGCGCGCGCTCCTCTCCGAGAAGCATCACGGCGCGAATGAATTCTTCCGCGTAGTCGTTGGTTTCGCGGTAATCGTGTTCGTGCGGCACCATGCGCATCGGTTCCACGAACCGTTCTCGCAGATGGTCGACGAAACGGGGCTCGGTACGGGCCATGTAGGCGATTAGAGCTTGCAGGATCCGTTCATGGGCCAGCACACGCCGTTCGAGGTCGGTGGTCTCTGCTGCCGTCCTGGTTAGATGTTTCACTGATGTCATGGCTTATCGTCCTTCACGCTGCACTATGGGACGCTGGATGTCGTGCGTACGAGTGTGGCCAGGCAGGCTACCGCCTCGTCGCGATCCAGCTCTTGCCATCCACCTACCAGCCAAGCGCAAATCGTGCGCTGACGCAGGTTAGGGGCACGGAAATTTAGTGGGTGTGTCTTGCTCAGAAGCGGAAAGAAACCAACCTCGGTGGTCCAGATGTCATTGACGTGCTTCCCGATTGATACCCTCAATTCATGCTTGAAACCTTCCACCATGAACCTATCGGCCTGCTTCGACCTCCGTCTGTGTCACGATCGGCGTCGCGGGGTCTTGCGCTGGTCGGGGCCTGCCGATTGACGCCACGCCACCGTCGCCTGGGACGCTGCCCGGATCGCGGAGTGGGTCTGCCTCGCCCTGCATGCCGCGCAGGAACTGGAACAGATCGCTGTCCGTCGTCAGGACAAGCGTTGTGTCGTCGGAGATCATGTCGCCGTAGGCCTGCATGGTTCGGGTGAAATCGTAGAACTCGACCGAAACAGCATCGACATTGTAGGCGCCCGCATAGATTGCTGCTGCTGCGGCATCGGCGGCACCGCGGATTTCCTCGACGGCGCGATAGGCTTCGGACTGGATCTTGTTCAGATCCCGCACCCTGTTGCCTTGAATACGAGCCGCTTCACCGTTGCCTTCGGACAGGAATCTTTCGGCGATCTGCCGGCGCTCCGAGATCATGCGGTCATAGATCTTGGGTCGCACGCTCTCATTGTAGTTTATGCGCTTGAAACGAATGTCGAGAAGCTCAATCCCGAAGACGCGCACCTTCTCCGCCGCCGCCTCGAAGATCTGCTGCTCGACCAGCGCCCGCCCCTTCGTGATGGGAACCAGTGCGCCAATGTCCTGCGCAAGCTCCTGATCAGTCAGAAGCGTGTCCCGAAGCGGCGTCCGGCCCCTGGTCGTGCGCACAATCTCGATGAGTTCGTGCTTGGCGACGGCGTTCCGCGTCTCGCTACCGAGGATATCATCGAGGCGCGACTGGGCGCTGCGCTCGTCGCGCAGGCGCAGAAAGTACTGCAGAGGATCGATGATCTTCCAGCGCGCGAAGAGATCGACGGAGATATAGAGCTTGTCTTTGGTGGGCATGTCCGATGGCGAGCCGTCCCACTCCAGAACCCGGCTGTCGATCCGGTTAACCTCCTGAACGAAGGGGAGTTTTATCTTGAGACCAGCCTCGGTGATCGGCGCGCCGACCGGCTTGCCGAACTGGGTGATGATGGCCTGTTCGACCTCGCCGACCGTGTAGACGGCGGATGACGCAGCGACGACCCCGGCAACCGCGATCCCCGAGGCAATAAGCGAAAGGGTCTTCATGGTTGCTCTCCTGTCTGTCGATCAAGGTTCAAAAGCGGGAGGATGCTTGCCGTGGACCCGTCGACAATGATCTTGGAGCCAATTCCCGGCAGAACATCCTGAAGGGTTTCGATGTAGATCCGGCGCCGGGTAACTTCCTGCGCCAGACGGTATTCCGTCAGGAGCGCCGTGAAGCGTGCCGCATCGCCCTCGGCTTCATTGATCCTCCTCAAGCGATAGCCATCGGCTTCGCGGATCCGCTGGTCCTTTTCGCCTTCGGCCAGAGGTATGACGCGGTTGTATTCGCGGCGGGCCTCGTTGATGATCCGCTCTTTTTCTTGCTGGGCCTGATTGACCTCGTTGAACGAGGCCTGAACGGGTTGGGGCGGATTGATGTTCTTCAGCTGTACCTGATCGATGCTGATACCCATCGCGTATTTGGTCGCGAGCGCCTGCATTTTCAGCAGGGCTTCGCTTTCGATTTCCTGACGCCCGACGGTGATCACCTCGTCGACTGTGCGGTCTCCCACGACTTCACGCATGACGGACTCCGAGACGTAACGCAGGGTCGCGCTCGGCTCGCGCACTTCAAACAAGAACTTCCGGGGTTCGGAAATCCGGTACTGCACCACCCACTCCACGAGCGCGGCGTTGAGATCGCCAGTCACCATCTCGGTCTCGCGGCGACCGTCCGTCGGGCTCTGATAGGGATCGGAGGCACCCGGAGTCGTGAACCCGAACTCTTGTTTCAACTGGCGCTTGACCGGGACCAACGTGGTCACGTCGATCCCGAACGGGATCTTGAAGTGCAGCCCCGGAGGGACCTCGGCCGCGTACTTCCCGAACCGTTGGACAATCGCAACAGAGTCGCTCGGCACCGTGTAATATGAGGACCACGCCCCAAATGCCGCAAGCGCAATGGCGGCCCCGATTGCAAGACGCTTCACCGGTGGCAGACCGTCCGGCAGGATGCCGTGCAGCCGATCCCGACCCCGCCTGAGAATTGCGTCAACCTCAGGGGGAACGCGGGTCTGCTTGTTTTTCCAAGGTCCGCGATCTTCCGGTCTATTGTTATCAGAAGGCATCGTAAGCTCCTATCTCGGTTTTGGCACTCGGGGCGATGCCTGGCTCGCGCGTTTGACGGTGCGACCTGTTTTGCGCCATCACATCGTCGGCTCTGAACAGCATGCCCTCAGAGGTCCAGTTCCTTCAGGCAGGCTTGCGCAATGTCTCGGTCTGGGGCATCGGATCCTGGCATCGTCGCCCAGCCGGCTGTCATGAGAGCGTCGCGCCTCTGGTAGGTTGAGGCTGCCCGGATCGTTGCAAGCTTGTCCGCCCGAGCCGGGTCTGACCGCGCCATGTCGAGGCAGACCGGTACCATGGAGGCAACGACATCGTCTCGGGACATCGCCATCGCCCTGTCATTCGCTGTTCCGCCGGTCACCCAGCCACCCCACGTGAATCCGACGACACCGACAAAGACAGCACCGATCACGGCACCATAGATGCCGGGTTTGAGCCATTCGGGAGTATTCATGTTCTATCCTCCTGCGGGGAAAGCGCCGCTTCGCTGTGATTGTTCGTTTCGGTTGTGGCCGCATCCCGGCCCAGCGCCTCTTTCAGGTCGCTGTCGGAAATCGCCCGTAACTCTGTACGTCCCGCATGACCGCCCCTTCCGCGCACCGTCAGGTAGGTCGCCGTCCGTCTATAGGCCTCGAAGCTCAGCCCCTGGAGAAGCTCCTCTTCGACGAGAACATCATAGTCTCCCGCAGGCAGATCGCCCGGGTATCCCGGCAAGGTGAACGGGTTTGAAAACGTCACCGTCGATCTGGTCGACCGCATGTTCCTCTCTGGTCTCCGCGATGTTGGCAGATCCGTCGCTCACCACTGTTGACGGCCCCTTGGAATGCGGGACGGACCAGTCGAACGATTGAGTGTCTTGTACCTCGGGATCGTCCGACTGGTGCTGACGCATGTTAGTCCCGGGCACCGAACCGGCTGCGACCCCGTCCTTTGGGCAGTCGCCCACACTGACCTGTGTAAGGGCGGCGAGACCGACCTGCGCGTATCCTTTGGGAAACAGGAGCGATCTGCGTTCCTGCAACCCTTGAAAGGATTGGCGATGGCCGACAACAATGTTCTCAACCCGCACCCGCCCGAGTTCGATCGGTTTCTCCATGCTACCGTCGGCGAGGACCGGAACGGCTATGCCGTGACTGTGCTCTCCACGCTCGCGCGGCTTGGCCTCGATCCATGGAACGAAACCGCTGAACTGGTCATGCTGGGGCACGACGCCGCGCAGGCACGCTTGGGAACGCTGCTTGCCCGATTTCGGGACGTACCCGCGCTCGCCAGCGATCACGGCAGGATCGCACGAGACCTGAGCCAGCTGCTTCCCGCAGGCCGGGCGTCAGGTAGCCTGAAGCGCGCTGCCTCGACGGTGACAGGCGACCGCCCGGGGACAAGCGGAGCGATCTGGGCGGTGCTCGCGATTATCTTCCTTCTGTTTCAGATGTTCATGGTTGGCGGGTCGGGGTCAGGCGAATGACCGTATCAACCGCGACCGAGAGGAGACCGGCACATGCGGCACACAAGTCCGGGACGCTTTCTCCACACGAACAGGGCGTTCTCTGGGACATGGAGGAACACTTCTGGACCAGTGGCGCCGACAACGCGCGGGCGACGACAGCGACCAACGCCGTCATGGTCTTCCCCTATCCGCCCGGGATCCTCCAGGGCGACCAGATCTGGACCCACCTTCGTGAAAGGACCGGCTGGCGCTCCGTTGTCATGGCCGAACGGCGCGTGACGCGATGCGGTGACATCGCGATCCTCACTTACCGGGTCTCGGCTGAAAAAACCGACGTGCCGATCTACAAAGCGCTTTGCGCCTCAACGTACCTCAACGATGAGGACACCTGGCTGAGGATTTCCCACCAGCAAACGGCGGTGATTTAAGAACCGCAGAGGCAATCGACCTGCCGCGGGCGCCGGGACTAACCTGCGTCAGTGCGGCGAGGCCCTGGCACGGTTAGATGAGACGTGCCCGCCGAACATTCGGTGGTGCATTTTTCCGAGTACCCGAGAAGCGTGTGGGCGTGCCGATCCCCAAAGGGTCGGCATGTCGGCGCGCTTCTTATTCTCGGAACGTCCAGGAAAGGACAATTCCAATGACTCCCGAACAGAACAAGACTGCCGAAAAAATGACGTCCGTGAAGGCCGCGTGGGACAAGGCGCCCGCTGGTCCGAAGAAGGACGCGGCGCTGAGACACTACCAGGCAGCCGAGAAAGCGCACACAGCGAAGAACGACGCCGAGACCAACAAGGAACTCGACGCCGCGAAGCATGCGCTTGCGTGACAACCAGCGTCTGACGTGATCACCGGGGCCGCCTGCCGAGCAATCGAGGGCGGCCCATTCATTTCAGGAGCGGCCCGGTCTGGTCCAGATATGCCGGATCGAACTCGGCAAGTTCCACCAGGCCACCATAGTCGTGAAACGTCACGCGGCCGTCCCGAAAGGTCACCAGTCCGTTCTCGCGAAGCTGCCGCAGGACGCGGTTCACGTGAATCGCACTAAGCCCCAAGGCATCTGCCAGGTGATACTGGGTCAGCGGGCAATCATACCCATCCTCAGTCCCCATTCCTACCAGCGCAAGCCGCGATCCCAGTTCCAGCAGGAAGTGCGCCATGCGGGCGTCAGCATCGCGTCTGCCGATCCCGACGAGATGTTCCACCACCATCGCCTCATCCCTTGACGCCGCCCAGAGTATGGCGGTCGCCAAGCGAGGGGTCTGCGCGAACGCATTAAGAAGGTCGCTCTTCAACACTTCAGCGGCCTCAATTTCCACGATAGGTTCGAAACTGTGATCCGAGGTGCGCAACAGCAAGCTGCGCAAGCCGAGGAAATCTCCGGGCACCTGAAAATCGACAATCTGGCGTGTCCCGCCAGGCTGGAGCTTGTAGGAACAGACCCAACCTGCGGATAGAATATAGGCGGCCTGAGTCGACTGGCCCTGATGCACCATATCACGCCCCGCAACGAAGGAGCGGCGACGTTGGTGCAGGCGCTCGAGCACATCCAATTCCGCCTTTGACAAAGCGACAAAGGCCGAGAGCTTGCGGGTCAGGGGGCTGTGTTCAACTGATGTCATGTGGCCTCCCGGCGTGTCGTGACCCAAGAGCAGAAATCGGCTCGGACACTGCTCTGGATCAGTCCAGCATAGAGCAATTCCTGCGAGAAGTATGGATGTATTTGAACCTCACATTCCCGAGGGTTCACGATATCAAGGAAGGAAACCCGGATGTCCACCGCGAGCGAACATGCAGGTCGGGCCGCCCTGTCAATCTGCGAAGCGCTCCTGCTTGCCATGAACGATCTCGGGTTGCTGCCGGAGCACGAGATTGTGGCGGTTCTTCGCGACGCCGCGGCGACCCATGAGAATGCCGTTGGCACCGAACTCGAAATAGAAAGCCACCGGGCCGTCGCCGAATTGATCAACGCGATCATCGCTGGCGGAAACTCGGTTCGACGCTCGTGATGCAATACCGCGGCGGTCTTGATCCGCAATCTCGAAGAATAGCCCCATCAGGTTGTCGCCGCCTTGCACGCATCCAAGCCGGGCATTCGAACAAGGTACTTACGCCCGACAATCCTCGACAAGGAGCACGTCGATGTCATTCACTCCCCTCCACGACCGGGTCCTCGTTCGCCGCATTGAAGGCGACGAGACGACCAAGGGCGGCCTCATCATTCCCGATACTGCCAAGGAGAAGCCTCAAGAAGGCGAAGTTGTCTCCGTTGGTGCGGGGGGAAGGCGCGAGGACGGCGAGCGTAACCCGATGGACGTCAAAGCCGGCGACCGGATCCTGTTCGGAAAATGGTCCGGCTCCGAGATCAAACTCGATGGCGAAGACCTTCTGATCATGAAGGAGAGCGACATTCTCGGCGTGATCGCCTGAGTCCGAAACCTTCCACGTCAACCTCAATCTCAGGAACTCACACCATGTCCGCCAAGGAAGTTCGATTCAGTAACGACGCCCGCGACCGAATGCTGAAAGGCATCAACACGCTGGCAAATGCCGTCAAGATCACCCTCGGCCCCAAGGGCCGAAACGTCATTCTCGATAAATCCTGGGGTGCGCCGCGCATCACCAAGGACGGTGTGACCGTTGCCAAGGAGATCGAGCTTTCGGATCATTTCGAGAATATGGGAGCGCAGATGGTGAAAGAGGTCGCGCAGCGCACGAACGACGAGGCTGGCGACGGCACCACAACCGCGACCGTTCTGGCGCAAGCCATCGTCAAAGAGGGTATGAAGGCCGTCGCCGCCGGCATGAACCCGATGGATCTCAAACGCGGGATCGACAAAGCCGTCGCTGCGGTCGTGGCCGAGATCAAGAGCATGTCCAGACCGGTCGGCGACAGCGACGAGATCGCCAAGGTCGGGGCCATTTCAGCCAATGGAGAAGTCGAGATCGGTCGGCAGATTGCCGACGCGATGGCCAAGGTCGGCAAGGAAGGCGTAGTCACCGTCGAGGAAAACAAAGGGTTGGAGACCGAGACCGAAGTGGTCGAAGGCATGCAGTTCGACCGCGGCTATCTGAGCCCCTATTTCGTCACGAACGCTCAGAAAATGGTCGTCGAGTTGGATGACTGCGTCGTCCTGCTTCACGAAAAAAAGCTGACCTCTCTCATATCCATGGTGCCGTTGCTGGAGGCAGTGATTCAGGCCGAGAAGCAACTGCTGATCGTGGCCGAGGATATCGAGGGCGAGGCGCTGGCGACGCTGGTCGTCAACAAACTGCGCGGCGGATTGAAGGTGGCGGCCGTCAAGGCACCCGGCTTCGGAGACCGCCGCAAGGCGATGATGGAAGACATAGCCGTGCTGACGGGCGGTCAGGTGATTTCCGTGGAAATGGGCACCAAGCTGGAGAATGTCACCATGGACATGCTCGGGTCCGCCAGAAAGGTCACAATCACCAAGGATGACACGACGATCATCGACGGTGCCGGAGCCAAGGACGCGATCGCGGCGCGCGTCAACCAGATCCGGGCGCAGATCGAGGAGACCACTTCGGACTACGACAAGGAGAAACTACAGGAACGGCTCGCCAAGCTTGCCGGCGGCATTGCCGTGATCCGGGTCGGCGGGGCAACTGAGATCGAGGTGAAGGAGCGCAAGGACCGCGTCGACGACGCGCTGAACGCCACCCGCGCTGCGATTCAGGAAGGTGTCGTACCCGGCGGCGGCGTGGCCCTGGTTCATGCCGGCAAGGTGCTGGCGACGCTGAAGGGCGAGAACGGCGATCAGAATGCCGGCATTAAGATCGTCCGGCGCGCAATCCAGGCACCGCTACGCCAGATTGCCGGAAATGCCGGGGTCGACGGATCGGTTGTCGTTGGCAAGGTCATCGAGAACGACAGCCGGAGCTTCGGTTTCGACGCGCAAGCCGAAGAATACGGCGACATGCTGAAGGCCGGCGTCATCGATCCGACGAAAGTCGTCCGGATCGCACTGGAAAACGCCGCGTCTATTGCCGGGCTATTGATCACGACCGAGGCGATGGTCGCGCAAAAGCCCGAAAAGGGCGGCGCCGGTAACGAAATGGGTGGAATGGGCGGAATGATGTGAATGGGCGGGGCCTGTGCGCAGGAGCCTCGGGACGAGAAATCACATTCCCGATGGACATGAACGCCGATCTAGTCAGCACAATAATTCACAATAGGAGAAACGGAAATGACCAAAGGCAACAAGCAACGCGGCAACCGCGAAGCGAAAAAGCCTAAGAAGGTGAAGGAAAAGGTCGTTGCAACAGCCGACTTCATGAAGGGCAAAACCTTGACCAATCTAGGCGAGCACAAGAAGAAATAGGTAGAGGGCCAAGTGATTGGCTATCACTGAATACGGAGCCTGATGGCGGCGGGAGACGACGCGCATAACACTTTGGCGGAGCTTCCGCTGCGCAAGGCTGCACCTATGAGACGAGAAGCACCGGAGATTTCTTTTATTCGCGGAGGCCCGGACGCTTGCCGCCTGAGCCGTCCGGTACGCGGCTGAGGCGCCGGCAACTGCTTCTCGTGGTCAACGCATCCGCGTTGCGATGGCATAGCTTCTCACTACCCGAAAAGGTATGCTTCTCCCGTGATCGATACTCATCAAGGCCTGCCCCATGAGGCCGCCGACAGCATAACGAAACCCTTCGCACGCTTCCTGAAGATCGAAGCGGCAGCTGGTAGCCTCCTGCTCCTGGCTGTTCTGCTGGCTTTGGGGCTCGCCAACTCGCCGTGGCAAGAAGGCTTTCTTCGTTTCTGGGAGACCCCCATCGGCCTCACATTCGGCTCGTTGGATTTCACCCGCTCTCTGCGGCACTGGATCAACGACGGTCTGATGACCCTTTTCTTCTTCGTGCTTTCTCTGGAACTCAAGCGCGAGTTGGTGCTGGGCGAATTGCGAAACCCTCGACAGGCCGCCCTGCCGTTCGCAGGCGCCCTGGGTGGCATGGTCGTGCCGGTCTCTCTGTATCTTGTGCTGATGTCCGGCCAGCCCGGCATACATGGCTGGGGAACCGTGATGGCAACCGATACGGCCTTCGTGATCGGGTGCCTGGCGCTCTTCGGAAGCCGGATCCCGCCCACCTTGCGTTTGTTCCTGCTGTCTTTGGCCATCTTTGACGACGTCGGTGCAATCCTTGTAGTCGCCTTCGGTTACGGTGAGGCGTTGAACTGGTCGGCTCTCGGATTGGGCTTTCTGGGGATTTGTATCGTCGCAGGCGTATCGCGACTCGGGATCAGAAGCGTACCGGTCTATTTCCTTCTGGGAGCGGCAGTCTGGTTATGCTTCGACGCTTCTGGCGTCCACGCGACCATTGCAGGTGTCATTCTGGGCTTGATGACGCCAACGCGCATATGGGTGAGCGATGCCCGCCTGCGTGCAATCCTTGGGCGGGTACTCGCCGTTCCGGCCGGCGATCGTCGACATGGAGATGCCGCAAGCCACCGCGACCTGCGTCAAGCCGGCAGAGCGGTCACTGAGTCGCTCTCACCAGTCGAACGGCTCGAGATGATGCTGCACCCCTGGGTCGGCTTTGCAATCATGCCGATCTTCGCACTGGCAAATGCCGGCATCAAGGTTGAGGGTGTCGATTTCGTACAACCGGTCTCGCTGGCGATCATTGTCGGCCTGGTGTTGGGAAAACCGATCGGCGTCTTCGTGTTCGGCTGGATTGCCGTACGATCCGGCCTAGCGGCACTCGCGCCGGGCTTGTCGTGGCCTTTCATTCTGGCTGGCTCTTTTCTGACTGGGATCGGTTTCACGATGTCATTGTTCATCGCAGGCCTCGCATTCGACAGTTACGTCCTGAATGCGGCAAAGTTGGGTATTCTCGGCGGATCGGCGCTTTCGGCGATACTCGGCATCTCGCTTCTGATTTGGCTCACATTGCGAATGAGGTGACGAAAACACACAGCCGATGCGCTGCGCGACCTCGTTCATGTACCCTTACTATCCATCGTCGATGTCGACGCCGATCAGTTCTGAGATGCTTTTCTGCCCAATGTTGCTGCAACAGCCGACGACGCAGCGCAACGTGCAGCAACTGCCCGTAAGGAAGGGAACACGAATTGGAACGACACGGGAACCGGTATGGGCCTTGGCTGGCTCTGCGCCCTGCTGATCCTCGTACTGGTGGTCGTGGCCATAGAGGCACCGATCAAACTTCTTCGACAATAGGCGCAAGCCGGACAGGGCGCCCCGCCGTCCAGACACCGAGCCTATGTTATACTGCGCATGCAGTAGTGAGGGCTGTTTATTGGGCGACCCTTAGGGGTGCAACCTAGGAGGACGAGAAGATGAATTGGAACGACATGGGCTTCGGAATGGGTTTCGGGATGGGGTTTGGCTGGCTGTTCGGCCTGTTGATCCTTGTGCTGGTGGTTTTGGCCATAGCGGCGCTGATCAAATATCTTCGGAAATAGGAAAAAGGACTTCGCAATGACCTACACGATCAATCGCGTGATCTCCGGCGCAGGTATCGACGACTTTGACTCTCGTGCGCGCAAGGCGCTGGCGGATCAGGGTTTCGGCGTTCTGACCGAAATCGACGTCAAGGCGACGATGAAGAAGAAGCTGGATGTCGAGATGCCGGCCTATCGCATCCTCGGAGCCTGCAATCCGAAGATGGCGCATCACGCCATCGGGATCGAGCCGCGTGTGGGTGCGATGCTGCCGTGCAACGTCATCCTGCGCGAGGTCGAGGATGGCGTCGAGGTCAGCGCCATCGACCCGGTTGCGTCGATGCAGGCGATCGAGAACAGCGAACTTACGGCTGTTGCGGGCCAGGTCCGAGACCTTCTCGCGAAGGCCGTTGCCTCGATCTGAGGTGGGGTTGCGCGCAATCATCCTCGTGGTGATGGCGATCCTCGGGATCGCCGTGCTCGGTGCCTGGCTATTCGCGCCTTCTGCTTTCGACCAGGCACGCGGCCTGATGGACGGCGAGCGTCTGGAGATGCTGGTGGCGCGCGCCGGGATCTGGGGGCCGGTTCTGATCGTCACGCTCATGACCCTCGCGGTCGTTGCGAGCCCGGTCCCGAGCGCGCCCATCGCGCTGGCCGCCGGTGCGGCCTACGGGCATGTCTGGGGAACGGTGCAGGTCGTGATCGGCGCAGAACTCGGGGCACTGATCGCCTTCGGTCTCGCACGGGTGCTGGGGCATGATTTCCTGCGACGGGTCTTTGGTGACCGCGTCGATGCCGGGCTGCTCGGCTCGCAGACCGCGTTGACCGCGACGGTCTTCGCCAGCCGCCTGATGCCGTTCGTGTCTTTCGACATGATCAGCTACGCTGCGGGGCTCAGCCGCCTGCACGCCTGGCGGTTCGCCCTCGCCACGCTGGCCGGCATCATTCCGGCAAGCTTCCTGCTCGCGCATTTCGGCGGCGAGGCGGTTAGCGGAGACCTCGGGCGCGCGACATGGGCGGTGCTCGGACTTGGGCTCGTGACGGGCCTACCGCTGCTCTGGGTGGCGATGCGGAGAAAGCATGAAGAGAGCCTTCCCGACCAAAATTGGAAAGGGCTTGACCTTCCAACCGCTGGAGGTGGCAAGCTGAAAAATAGACCGAAAGGCTGACAGACCATGGAACACGATCACCACCACGCGGCACCCGACGTGCCCTCGGGGGCCGAGACGGCGAAAGACCCGGTCTGCGGGATGACGGTTGCAGTCAAGCCCGATGGACGTCACGCCGAGTTCCAGGGCGAGCCCTTCCATTTCTGTTCGGAGAAATGCCAGACGAAGTTCACGGCGGATCCGTGGTTCTATGCCTCGGGAAGGGCCGCCGGACAAAAGAAGGCCGCACCGGCCAACGTCCAGTACACCTGTCCGATGCACCCCGAGATTGTTCGGGATGCGCCGGGGTCATGCCCGATCTGCGGCATGGCGCTGGAACCGATGGTGCCGTCCGACGAGCCCAGCGAGGAGCTGACAGACTTCACACGCCGGATGTGGATCTCGGCTGCCGCCGCGGTGCCGCTTATTATCCTGACGATGGGTGAACTGGTGGCGCTGCCGGTGCGCGACTGGATCGGGCATCAGACGGCCAGCTATCTCGAGTTTTTTCTGGCCACACCCATCATATTCTGGGCGGCGCTGCCATTTTTCCGGCGCGGCTGGGATTCGATCGTGAACCGAAGCCCGAACATGTGGACGCTGATCAGCATCGGCGTGGCGGCGGCCTACCTTTATTCTATCGTCGCCACCTTCCTACCGGGATTCTTTCCGGAACAGTATCGGATGGGGCACGGCGTGGGGACGTATTTCGAGGCGGCGGTTGTGATCGTGACGCTGGTTTTCGTGGGCCAGGTTCTCGAACTTCGGGCGCGCGAGCGTACAGGGGATGCGATCCGCGCGCTTTTGGATCTGGCGCCGAAGACCGCACGGCGTATCCTGCCAGACGGCACCGAATATGACGCCCCGCTGGAGAACATCATGGAGGGCGACCGGCTGCGTGTGCGCCCCGGCGACGCGGTCCCGGTCGACGGAACCGTGATCGACGGCCGCTCGTCGCTGGACGAAAGCATGCTGACCGGCGAGTCGATGCCCGTCGAAAAGGGCCCGGGCGATGCGGTGACCGGGGCGACCATCAACAAGAACGGCTCTCTGGTGATGGAGGCGGGCAAGGTCGGGTCGGACACCGTGCTGGCGCAGATCGTGGCCATGGTGTCGAACGCGCGCCGCTCGCGCGCGCCGATCCAGGGTCTGGCTGACCGGGTGTCGGCGGTATTCGTGCCGACCGTGGTCGCCATAGCCGTCGTCGCCTTCATCGTCTGGCTGACCGTCGGCCCCGAGCCCGCGCTGGTCTTCGCGATCGCTTCGGCGGTGTCCGTCCTGATCATCGCCTGCCCGTGCGCGCTTGGGCTGGCCACGCCGATCTCGATCACAACGGCAGCAGGACGCGGGGCACAGGCGGGCGTACTGATCAAGGACGCCGAGGCGCTGGAACGCATGGCGGCCCTCGATACGCTCATCGTGGACAAGACCGGCACTCTGACCTTGGGCAAGCCGAAGCTGACTGACACCGTGGCGCTGGCGGACGTTCCCGAGGCCGCCCTGCTGTCGCTGGCGGCGGCGCTGGAGCGCGGTTCTGAACACCCATTAGCCGAGGCGATCGTCGAGGGGGCAGAAGCACAAGGGGCCCCGCGGGAGGAAGCCACAGATTTCGATGCTGTCACCGGCAAGGGCGTGCGCGGCACGGTCGGCGGCCGTGCCGTGGCGCTCGGCAATGCGGCAATGATGAGGGAGATGAGTCTGGACACGAGCGCAGCCGAGGCGAAGGCCGACACCCTGCGCGCCGAGGGCAAGACGGCGATGTTCGTCGCTCTCGATGGCGCGCTCGTCGGCATCGTGGCGGTCGCCGACCCGATCAAGGACTCGACCGCACAGGCGATCCGCGAACTTCATGCCCAGGGTCTGCGGGTCATTATGGCGACCGGCGATAACGAGCGCACGGCGCAGGCGGTGGCGGGCAAACTCGGGATCGACGAGGTGCGCGCGGGCGTGCTGCCCGAAGCCAAGAAGAACCTGATCGACAAGTTGCGCCGAGAGGGCCACAAGATCGCGATGGCGGGCGACGGGGTAAACGACGCGCCCGCGCTGGCCGCCGCGGATGTCGGCATCGCCATGGGCACGGGCGCGGATGTGGCGATGGAAAGTGCCGGCATCACCCTGCTGGGCGGCGACCTGATGGGCATCGTCCGGGCGCGCAAGCTCGCACGCGCCACTTTGCGCAACATCAAGCAAAACCTGTTCTTCGCCTTCGCTTACAACGCGCTTGGAGTCCCCATCGCAGCAGGACTGCTCTACCCCGTCACCGGCCTTCTCCTGTCGCCGATGATCGCGGCGGCGGCGATGAGCCTGTCGTCGGTTTCGGTCATCTCCAACGCGTTGCGACTGCGGCGGATCGGTCTCTGAGGGAGGAACGATGACCGACAAATCGAACCGCTGGGAAGACGTCTACCAGAGCAAGGCCGATGCTGAGACCAGCTGGTTTGAGGAGCGCCCGCAGATCTCGCTCGACTTGATCGCCGCGACAGGGGCAACCATCGACGCCGCCATCGTCGATGTCGGTGCCGGGTCGTCGCGGCTGGTGGATTGTCTGCTGGAACAGGGCTTCCGCCGGATCACCGTGCTCGACCTGTCAGCGACGGCCCTGGCAAATACCCGCGCTCGGCTGACTGAAGACGTCCCGGTAGAATGGGTTGTGGCGGATGTCCTCGATTGGCAACCTTCGCGGAGCTTCGATGTGTGGCATGACCGGGCTGCGTTCCACTTCCTGATCGAAACCGCCGATCTGGAAGCCTATCTGCGGGTTATGAACCGGGCCCTCAAGCCCGGAGCTCACGCCATCATCGGTACCTTCGCGCCAGATGGCCCGGAGTGGTGCAGCGGACTGCCGGTCGCCCGCTATGACGCGACGCTTCTGGCAAAACTGCTCGGCCAAGACTACCGCTTGATCCGGTCGCAGACGCACGAACACCACACGCCGAGGGGCGGCGTGCAGCGGTTCCATTTCGGCCTGTTCAGGAAGAAGTGATCACTTGAAAATCTGAGGAAATGCACAAGCTGTGTATGATTGTCTGCGTAAGGAAAGCAAACGCTCGTTTCTCCAGAGAGTTACCTGGCAGAAATGGCCCGACGAAGGAGTGATATCTGTGGAATACAGGATCTCTCGCCGCGAATTGATGCTCGGCGCGATTGCAGCTTCGGTCACCATGCGGGTCCCCGCCATGGCTGAAACCAGACCGGCGATCCATGTGATGAAGGACCCAAACTGTGGCTGCTGCTCGGCCTGGATCGAGATACTCGAGAACGACGGCTTTGATGTCACGACCGAGGAGAGCAGCGGTACGCGTCTGAGGCGTTACAAGATAGACAACGGCATCCCGCAGAACATGGTCTCCTGCCATACTGGGCGGATCGATGGCTACATAATCGAGGGCCACGTCCCTGTTGCCGACATTCGCCGTCTGCTGGATGAGCGTCCGGACGCAGTGGGCCTAGCAGTGCCCGACATGCCCTTCGGATCGCCCGGCATGGGTCCGGAAAGTGAACGCGAAGCCTACGATGTGTTCCTGATCCGGCGCGACGGATCGACCGAGGTGTTCACCAGCTACGCTGCCGCATGACCTTGAAGCTGCGAGTCCGCTTCTGATCAGGGACGAGAACACAGGCGCGCCTGCTCCCGCATCACGGCGTAGTCGCTCAACATCTCGACGACGGCTGATCCATTCGGCAGCGCCGCCAATTCCTCGGCCGCTCGCGCCTGAACCTCCCGACTGTACTCCACGACCGGCGGACATGTCGCCAACCCGCCCGCTTCAAAACCCTCCGTCGCGCAGCCGGTCAACCAGCTCGCCCCGATCACGAGGACGGCGAGCCACAGCGTCCAGCATCCGACGTTGGATTTCATTGGTCTTCTCCCTGGTTTCAAGGCGTTCCGCCAGGCGACCGACGCGCTCACCGGTGCGGCGGACCGACAGCAGGAACAGGATAATGGCGAGTGCAATGGCACCGTAGCGCAGGGCGACCCGTGCCAGTGGGCTTGCCGAGATTAGGCCCAGCATGGTGGCGATCATCGCTGCCCCCGCTTCCAATCATCGAGGCGCGCATAGATTGTGACCGCGATGCCGACGAGTGCCACGGCAATGAACACCCAGCGCAGAGTGTCGAGATACGGGACCAGCGGAAGGATGGCCTCCTGGGTTTCAGCCATCACCTTCTGCGCCACCTCCACGCCCGCCGCCCCCAGTGTCGCTACACCCGCCGCGCCGCCGCCTTTCATGGCGCGGCTCTGCGCCAAGACCTCGCGCGTCGGCGTGGTCTCGGTGGCAAAGGGCACGGTTCGCACAGGAAACCGCTCGCCCCACTGTCGTGCTGGCCCGAGGTCGACGTGCATGAACCCTGATCGCGGGTAGAAACCGAAACCCAGAAATCCGACCTCGCGCGCCGCCGCCTCAAAAGCAACCGGGTCGTGGTTGGTCATGGCGATGTCGAACGCCGCGCCGTCCATGTGCTTCGACCGGGTCGCGCCGCCGACGGCGCGGTTGTGCTCGGGGCTGCGATAGGCGGAACGGACGATCAACGGCTTGCCCAGCCGGTCGCGCAGCGCCTGTAACTTGTCGAGCGCAGGGCCGTTGATGAGCAGCTTGCCGGTGCCACGGCAGGCGATTTCCGCTGGCGAGAAGTTGGTCCAGCGCCAGGCGCCGTCGGGCACGTCGCGCCAGTGCTCGTAAAAGGTCGTGGTCATCAGGTCCTCCAGAAACGAAAAACCCGCCTCGGAGGGCGGGTGTGGTGAGCGGGTGAATGTTTGAATTGGTCTACGGCGATCCACCGAAGATCTTGAGCTTCAGCGCAATCCCAGCAAGGAGCGCCAGCATTACGCCAGTGGTGATGAGATGGACCGCTGTCTGAACGGCTGTGCGCCGCACGAAGCGGATGCAGTCGAGCAGCGAGCGAAGATCGCGAATATCGAGGGCGGCGTCCTTGCCATCGATCCCGGCGTCGGCCAGCGCGCGCTTGGCCCCTGCTTCAGCCGCGCGTGTCAGCATGTCTTGGAATTCGACCTCGGACATGCGCATGTCACCTTTGTCGGGACGAGGTGGCGTCATGACGAGATGATCCCAACCTCTGTCGGCAGCACGGCCGTGGTCCAGGGCGTGCTGTCGGTGGGGTTTACGTCCCATGTCGAATAGACCGGCGACGGCATATCGGCGGACGGCGTACCGGGAGATGCGTCATAGTCCACGCCGCCAATCCGCAGAAACCCTGCAATGCCGGTTGGCCCGGCCGTGCCAAGCTGGGCGAGCTGTTTCACATGCACGCCCGCGATGGTCGATGCACCGGCCGGTCCCGTTGGCCCCGACAGCGAAAACGACATGCGCTGACCGACAATATCGCTCGCCGCGCGGGTGGTGATGTCGCCGTCCTTCACGGCATCGACGCCGCCTGAGAAGGCATCATAGGTCGCGACCAGATCGGGCGTGCGCCGCGCAAACCGCCGCCCAATGGTCGAGACGCCGTCGAGCACCGCGATATGGGCGTAATAACAGGTGGCGGGGTTGTAGAAATCGAAAAGACCGTGGTTCTTCCAGACACAGCGAACGGGTCGACCCTTGCCTCCGGTGTTCGCTGCTGTTGCACTGCTTTGAAGAACGCTGTCGACGTAGAACTCGATGGTGATGTCGGCACTGACCGCAACTTTCACATCGACCCAATAGACTTGGTTCGTGGCAGCAGTGAAGGACGAGGCTCCATCGACATTGGTGTCACCCATTGCCATGGCGTGATATTTCTCATCGTCCCGCTCAGTTCGGACAATCGCAACAAGCGCATTTGCGGTGTCGTAGAACTCCAGGAAGGTGCCATCCGTGCCGATAATGTGGGCGTTAATCGACGGCGCTTTGTATCGAAAGCTCAACCAGATATCCCCAGCGGGCAAGGACCAGGAAGCGGAAAACGGGACTGCGCTCGTCTCACCCGTGTTGATCCGGACGCAGTTCACGTCGAGATCGGCGTCGAACCCGGCGACGTCAGCGCTCATGCGGCCCTCTACGCCCGCAAGGTCAGTGACCTGGTGTCCAAGATGCAGGATATGGCTCATGGGATTACCTCTATGTAAACTGCGGCCTCGGCGGCCGTGAGACGGGAATGGCCGCCCCATTCGTTGAAGATGGCGATGTCCGGGATGGTGAGGCGCGCGTCACTGCCAAAGCCAATATAGATGGCGGCCTCTGCGATGGTCAGCTGTACCGCCCCACCGCGATCAAGGAAGATCACTGTGTCGGCGACCGTCAGACGCGCGTCGGCCCCGATCTCAGTCCACACGGAGACCTCGGCGACCTTGATGCCGTCCGGCATGAAGAGTCGGATCGACCGTGCTTGCCAGGCCTCATAAGCGATTGTCCCAGTCGTGCGCCGCGCCTGTACCCGTACCTCGAAATGCTTGGTGCCTGTGGGTGCGGCCAAGATCGGCACATCCTCCTTGGTCAGCGTGACGCTGTTAGCGGTGCCCACATCGATGACCGCAGCGGGTGGCTCAAGCGTTGTGTCAGTATCGGGATCGACCCAGCGGATCTCGACCGCATAGGTGACACCCGGCTCCGGTCCAATGTCCCCCGCGTCATAGGCGTCGAACACGCTGCTGGTCTGGGTGAGCCTGTCGCGATGGGACCAGGTCAGCAGGACCGGCCCGAGGTTCAGCACGTTAGGATTGACGACCGACACACCGTTGCCGCGCAGATCGCCGGGTGGCAACGGCCGGATAGCGCGACTGGCCAGTGTCACGGCGTCCTCGGGTGCCTGCGCGAGCGGCAGCGTCCCAAAGCCGGTCTCGGGCAGCATCTTGATCGTCACTGTCTCTCCGGAGGCGAAACTTGCCTCAGATGCATTCGCCAGCTGCTGCCAGCAGATCACCGGCGTGCCAGCGGGACGGGTCTGCGGGACCGTGTCGAGACAACCGCGCCCGACCGTGAGCGTCGTCGCACTCACCCCGTCGATCCGGACCAGTTCGTCACCGATTGTCGCAAGCGTCCCGATGGTGACGTCATTCAGGCCGGTCCAGCTTCCGACGTTCAGCACCCGTTCGGCCGGGTCGTCACTGACGTCCGAAACCAACAACGCCGTCGGCACGAACTCAACTGCCTCTTCGAGGGTATAACCCGCCCCGCTGTCGCTCCAGACCTGTGCGGAGAGCGCATCGGCCGAGGGGCGCTCCCCGGCCGCGACGATCGCGCCCACACCGGGATCTTCCTCGAGAAGTGCATCTGCTTGGGCATGCCCCAGCTCCTGGACCAGCAACCAGTATGGTGCTTCGGCGACCCAGCGGCGCGTGAGCGGCTTGGGCGGCAGGATCAGGCTGCCGGGATCGCCGCTTTCGCCGCCGACAAGGGCGGTTTCGCCAAGCGCAAAGACATCCTCGGCGATCTTGAGGCGCACGCCATTGGCGCGCCCGTCGCCATCGTCGATCTCGACAATACGAACGACGACGCCCTCAAGTCCACGCCGGGGGGTTGAAAGAACGATCACGTCGCCCGGATCGAGATCAGCACCAACACGGCTGACCGTGATCTCGCCTGACAGGATCGGTGCGGAAAGAGCCCGCAGGTCGCGTTCTGCGACCCGCACGGCAAGGGACTCGAAGCGAATGCCCGGGTAATCGACCGTCGCGCTGACCACCTGACCCAGATCCTGCACGAGTGCGGTATCGGTCACGCTGACCGAGCCGGTCTGGTCGGTACGGGCGTCGGAAAACTTCGCCGTCACCGAGTTCACGAGATCAGCGGCCTCGCGACGCCCCAGCTCGCCCCAATCGACGACATTGGTCTCATCGAAGACCGGTAGGGTCTCGGGATCATAATTGGCGCGGATTAGGCGCAACTCCCAACGACCGGAGCGACGATCGACATAGAGATAGGCGTCGATGTGCTTCAGCACGTCGGCGATGAAATCCTCGATGGTCGACACTCGTTGCCATAGGAGCGAGAGCCCAAAGCCTTCGGAGAAGAGCGCATCCGCGGCAATGGCGAAGCTGGGCCCGATGTCAGAGAACGTATGCCCCAGCCCCCAGTCGCCATTGGTCAGGCACTCCCGGATGATATGCGCGGGGTTCATGTCGGGGCCTTGCCCAAAGGCCGCACGCAGCGAAGCCACCAGCGCATCAGGATCGCCCGGCGGCACCACAGGGACGCCATCGACCGGCGTGTTGTCGATTTGGGCGGTGGCGCTGGTGTCCGAGAGCGCGATGTTGAAGGCGAAGACATCAACCTCGGAGATGCCGGAAAGCGTGGCAATCGCCGACTGCAGGGTCGAGGCCGGGCTCGGTTCCCCGTCGGTGACAAAGATCAGGATCCTGCGTTTGCCACCCGATCCGTTGAAGAACGTCCCCGCCTGGCTGACGGCGACCCCAAAATCCGTCCCACCGCTCACGGAGCTTGAGAGCGCGTCGACCCATTCCTTGAGTTCACCGTAGGCCGTGGCATCGGCATCGCGCCGCAGGATCGTGCCGGAGACGGTCGAGTTCCAGGTGACGATCTGGACGTCGTTGGGCTGTGTTGTTGTGTCGGGAGCGTTCTCGCCGATCTCCTCGACCAGGCGCGAGACGGCGGCGATCTGGGCCGACATACGCGATCCTGACATCGAGCCCGAAGCGTCCATGGCAATGTAGATCGCAGCATCACCGATCCGGACTTCGGGTACGATCTGTGCCTTTTCGGGATACCATTGTTGGCCGCCATCCTCGGCCTTGAGGATCCGCGTCAGGCGCACCGACCAGGGCTTGAGATAGGGATTGAGGCCGAGAAACACTTGCCGCAGCACGAGCGAACAGATCCCGCGATAGCCGGGCACATCGGCTCCGGCATTTGCGGCGAGATAGTCATTCTGCGCCTGGCTCGGCGCGCCCATCAACACGTCGATATCGCCGACAATGCCGCCTTCGCGCTTCTCGCCGCCGAAGAGGTCGGGCTTGTTGATCCGGATGCGTCCGCCCGCAGCGCCGCCGTTCAGGCTGGGTACGCTCGCGGCATCCGATACCGTCGCAGACTGGGCGGTGAAAGCGGTGGCAGCAGGCTCGGCGAGCCAGGTGGTGATGCCGGTGGCCGCATCATAGGTCACGGCCTGAACCGTCACGGTGCGGGTTGTGTTGTCCGTCAGGAGCTGCAGGTCATAGCTCTGGCCGAGCCGAATGCCCGTGAGCGTGCCCGGGAACCTGACCTCGGCGACGCTGTCGCCGACGGCGGCGGCGGTGGCGGACATATCCGTGACGGTGCCGTAGCTCGCCAACGCGCCGACGCCGGTCCCGGCGGAACTGCTCTGGCCCGAGCCGATCGACCAGGCGGTGCGGTCATCGACCCGGATCTCGCGGATCGCATCGACTGGCCCATGGCAGAGCGCCAGATGCGCCCCGAGCGAATAGCGATAGCCGACGGTCTGGGACTTCGAACGACCACCCATGGCTCAGGTCTCGCTTGCGGTGCGCGCGGAGCGCTTCTCAGCCTCCGCGATCACACGGAATGCCAGGGCGTCGCCGGTCGCGGCCAGCACGTCGGCCGAAAGTCCGTCTGCGAGGAAGGCCTGCCAGTTGAGGCCATGACGGCGGAACCACGGCCGCGCCCCCTGAAAGCAAAGCCGGGAGGCGCGCAGGTCCTGAACGGTGACGATCAGATCTTCGCTCATTTCTTGCCGCCCTTCTTGCGGATCGGATCGACCTTGAGATCCCCGGCCCAGACGACGTTCGGGCCACGCAGCAGCATGGTGCCGAAGATCACGGGGATCGGACGACCTTCCTCGGCCGTCGGCAGGTCGAAATCGTCAAGTCCGGCGGCTTTCGGGGCTTCGACCTTTGGTTTGGGCGAAAGCGCATAGGAGATCGCCGTCAGAACGAGGCTGGCGACGATCTGGACGACGAAGTTCCAGACCATGATGTGTTCTCAGATTTCTAGCGTTTCGAGTTAAACTTGGATCGCTTTGTCGCTGCCTCTCCCTTCGGTCGAACGCGAAAAGCGATACGGGTGTGTCTCAAGTGAAACTCGAAACGCTCTAGGTCAGACGATGCTGGTGCCGCCAAAGGGATTGCGGCCGGGAATGTCGGGGAAACCACCAAAGTTCAGCAGGTTGCCGAACTTGGCCTTGCAGGTGTCACGCCGCAGATCACAACCGGGAGCAATCTCGACGAGCGCCAGGCTTTCCAGATCATCAATGGCCGCCTCCAGATCGAGCATCCGGCCAGAGAGCGTCAGTGCATCTCCGACATGCCCAGTAATGAAACCCAAGATACCTGCGTGGCGCAGCACACCACCCCGAAACCAGCCGTTCGGCAACAATGCGGCCTCGGGCACGGTGATCGTAAGGCCCTGATGCGCGCTCGCCGTGCCCCCGACGAAAAAACTCTCGATGTCGAGGCGGCAGCCCCGGGAATAGAGCGCATGACGACAGAGCCGCTGGTATTTGGCGCGGACGCCCTCCCGGCGCATGGATGTGAACAGGGATTCACAGCGCAGGGTGATCCGTCGCCCCTCAACCCGTGCCGAGACAACGCGGCCCTTCCAATGCGCAACCACCTCCGTCGGCACCTGTTCATGCCCCCGGAAGATGGTGAGTGTCGTGAGCGCCCGGCCGCGGGGGCCGAGATAGCGACGGGCGAAGGGATCGGAGAGCGGAAAGGTGACGCTGAGGTCGACCCGCCTTGGGTCGCTGCTCTGGACGACGGAGCCATGGCTGACGGCCGAAGGGTTCCAGATCAAATCCTCGGTCTCGTCGGCGATGGCGCCTGCAAGCGAGGTCCAGATTGCCGTGCGGCTGGTGAAGCGCCAGACCTGATCGCCTTCGGCGAAGAGATATAGGAAATACGGCCGCCCTTCGGCGGTCGAGGTTTCGGCAAGATCGTAGGTCATGCGGGTACAGGGGTCATACTGGGGTCTCGATCAGGCTTGCCGCGAACTCAGTCCGGTCCGCAAAATGCTCCAGTTCGATCCGGTCGGTATCGAGCCGCACCCTGGTGAGCAGATGGATCGGTGTTGTGCTGGGAATGCTCTTGCCCGGGGCGGCGATGGTCAGCCGGATCCCAAGCGCGTCATAGATGGCGTTGGTGATCTCGCGGAACACCGGGCCAGAGGTGATATCGAACATTACATGCCGTCCGATCCAGACGCCGGGCTCGGCGGTGGCCGCGACAATCACAGAGGTGGCCGAAGACGTGACAGGTGCCTGCAGGACCAGTTCCCGGCCCCAGGTCGGAAGCCAGAAGGCACGTTGACGGCCACGCATGGTATGCAGCCAGCGGCGGCGCGACCAGCGGGCCGTGCCTCGGTCAACAAGGGTGATCGTTGACCGACGCTGGACATGGGTCAGAACCGGTTCGATCACGATGGGACCGAAGCTGTTGTCAATGTACTCGACGGATTGCGCGATGCTCTCGGCCAGCGGCTGGCGGAGCACGGCCGGATCGGTCAGCACATCGAGCCCGACGTGGGTCGGATAACTGCTCGCGACCAGTTCGGTCCCGTCTTGCAGCGTGAAACTCGCCGTGACCGTCCCCAGCCCCTGGCGGCGACGGTCGATCTCGACGGGTCGCGTCAGGACCCCGGTTCCCACCGGGGCCACAATCGGATGCGTAAGATTCACGCCCGCAGGAACTGCCAGCTCGAGCCGGTCGGGAAAGATCGCGCTGACCTCGACGAGATATGCCTCGCCGCCATCAGCTGCGACGACGGCCTGTCCCGGTGCTGCGAACGTTGCCTGGGATGTATCTACGAACACAGTCAGTTCGGCGGCATCGATCGGTGCCACCGCCAGGCGCGCAAGATGCCAGAGCGGGACCGTCCATGTATCGACCAACCCGACCCGGGCAAGCTCGGCGGCACGTGCGAGGTCACCGGCGTTCAGGAGATGCGAGGCCGTCAGGATTGAGCGCGGTACGGTGCGCAGCGCAATCCGCTGTTCGGCCGCCTCGGTGATCAGGGTGTCGGTGTTCCATTCCAGCACTTCAGTGACGGGCTGGCGCACTGGGAAAGGCCAGAGCCTAAGCATCGAGGCCTCCCCGGTTGCGCCGGATCACGTTTACGATCAGCCGCTCGCCTGCGGGCGTTGCGAGGTAATCGCCGACAATGGAGGGATCGAGTACGTTGACGATGCGTGTCGCAGATTGCGTAGCCTGACCATCGCCGCTCGTCTCAACCCCGAGTCGACCACCGCGGCCTCGGCGCAGCGGCAGGATGGCTTCCGGGCCTGCCTCGCCCATCAGCCCGATCCCGCGTGCAAAAGGAAACACCGTAGGTCGGGAGATCACGCCACCGCTGGCAAAGGCTGTGATCTCGCCCGCCTGCCCAAAGGCACCGCCTCGTGCGAAGGTGCCGCCAATCCCAAAGAGACCGCCAAGAGCGCTGCTCAACCAGCCAAAAAGGCCGCCCCCGCCGGTGCCCGATCCAGAGAACGCCCGGAAGAGCGCATCCTCGATCGGTTTGAAGGCGGTATCGATCAGACGGTTGGCCAGGTTCTGCGCGATCCCGGATATTGCGCTCGCGAAGGTTTGCCAGCTCAGTTCGCCCGACTTCAATGCCTCCTTGATCGGACCAGTGATGTCCTCGGCCAGCCCTCGGGCGATTTCTTGCGTGCGTTCCACTGCCGCCCGGGCCGCGTCCCATGACTGGCGCGCAACATCGGCAGCGCTCTGGAGCGCCCCACCGGCACGACCAGCCGCAGCCGCTGTTTCATCAAGCGTCGCGGCTGGTCCGCCAGCCTCGTCTTCGGCAAGGGCTGCATCAAAGCGATCTGCCGCCATAGTTGCCCCGTCGAGGGACGTCTCTGCCTCGGTTCCCGCAGCACGCATCGCCGTGCGCAAGGCCTCAAGGACTTCGAGCGGCTGCAGAGCTCCCTCTGCGAGCGTGGCCGCGGTTTGCCTCCAAGCCTCCGCGGAGGCGGAAGCGTCACTGGCTGCTCCTGTAAGTCCGAGATCCGGCACCGCCAGCGGGTTGTCGGCAAATGCACCGGCAAAAGCATCTTGCGCGGCCGTGGCCGCCTGGGTCGCGGCACCCGCAAAGCGGTTCTCGAGCTGCCCCAGATCGAGATCGGCAATCAGGCCGATCCGTCGCTCAACGCCGAGCGCTTCGAGACCGGCGTTCACGCCGTCGATGAAACCGTTGATCCTGGAGACGACGCCGTTCAGCATCGCCTCGACGCCTTCGATCAGGCTGTTTGCCGCCTGAAACGCGAGATCACCTATGGCGGCAGGCAATAGACCCCAGACGGCCTTGATCGCCTCGAAGGCCCCCTCAAAACTGTTCACGGCCGAATTTGCAAAACCGACAACGCCCTCGAGCGCGCCTTGCATCGCGGTGGCTGACGCCGCCTGCACATCCGCAAAAGCCGCCATCGCAGAGGCTGCAAAACTGCCAGCCCCCATCTTGATCCGCTCCCAGACCTCGCTCGCGAGGTTGCCCAGCAGCGCCATGGCGTTTCCGAAGCCACCTGCTCCGGAGACAAGCTGGCCGAACTGGTAGATCAGTTCACCAGCACCGACGATGAGCGCCCCGATCCCGGTGCGGATCAATGCGCCACGCATCACGACAAGCGCGGTTGCAAGGCCGCGTACGGAAATCGCCGCAGCTACCATTCCGGCGACCCAGCGCCCCGCCAGCAGGGCCGCAAAAGTCGCGGCGTAGGTGGTCAGACGGCCGATATTGTCAAAAAGTCCCCTGATGGCCTTGCCCAGTGGTCCGGTGCGGCTGGCCACCGCCGCCATGGCATTCGCAACAGCTTCGAGTGCGGGGGCTGCGGCAACCGCCAACTGGTTCGATAGCCCGCGCCAGATGAGGCCAAGGCGCGAGATCGCATCATTGGCGCGTTCGATCTGGTCGGCATCCTGTTCCGAGACGACGACACCGAACGCAAGGACGTCTTCGGTCGCCTGGCGCAAGGTCGCCGTGTCGATCCGCGACATCGCGATGGAGCCTTCTTCGCCGAAGAGCTGACCGGCGACAGCGGCGCGCTCGGCAACCGGCACAAACTCTTCGATGGCGGCGTTGATGGCGCCGACGCGCTGATCCAGCGGCAAGGCAATAAGGTCGGTGGCCGATAGTCCCAGTCGCTCCAATGCGTCAGCAGCGGGGCCACTCCCAGCGGCCGCCTGACTGAGACGACGCGCCAGGTCCTTCGTTGCCTGTTCGATGCCGGACATCGAGACACCTGCCAGTTCGCCAGCACGCTCGAGGGTCTGGATCGAAGCGACCGTGGTGCCGAGGGACTGGGCGAGCTTCGCCTGAGCATCGACCGTTTGCAGCCCAGAGCGCACCATGGCCACGCCTGCAGCCGTGGCTGCGGCGACGGCAGCAGCTGCCGCAACCCGCACCCGCCGCGCGAACCCGGCGAGCCGGGCGTTTGCTGCCTCCATCTCCCGGCTGAGCCGCCCGAAGCCACGCGCCCCGGCTTCGCCGACACCTTCCAGCTCGGCGCGCACCTGCCGCCCCCCAACCGCGGCAAGGCGGACAGAAACGCGCTTTTCAGCCATTGGTGTGATCCATCTGTTCGTTGAGTTTGGTGACCATCACCGCCTCGATGACGGGCAACAGTTCAGCCATGACCAGTGGCGAGATGCCAAGGGCATCACCCAGTGCCAGTGCAGCCGACATGTCCCAGCCGACGACAGCGCCGGGCAGCACGCGCAGTTGTCCGCCAAGACGGCCGACAAGATCCCAGACCTGCCAGCCTTCAAAGGAGGTGGGTTGATTCAGCCGCGCCGGGCAGTCTTCGCAGACTTTCTCGCAGGCTTGGCAGTATTGCTCGCCCCCGCCGTAGGACCATTCGGCAAGGGCGCGGAGACGTTTTTTTCCTGTTCCAGCAGCAAGCCTTTGGAGACGTAGGTCAGCTGGAAGGCCTCGAAGATCGGCCATATGTCGAGAAGCGCGTCGATGGCCTCGGGGCTTGGGTCGATTGCGGCGCCGTCGGTGTCGCCGATGCCTTCCCAGGCGAGCACCGCGCGTCGCGCCAGCGCCTTGGCGAAGGCGACGGCGCGCTCCTCGTCGCTGGCCTCCTCCGGAACCGCCTCGACCGCGGGATCACTCCGGGTCGCCACCATAAGCGCGGTGGTGAGCGGGCGCAGCTGCACCCGCACGCCAGGAGCGAGATCATGCCAGCAGGGCAGGTTCGTCAGGTCGAGTGTCAGCATCAGTATACCTCGATGTCGTTGATCAGGGTTGCGGTGCACATCCTGCCCACAACGCTGTCGCGCGCGGCTTGCCAGTCGAATGTGGCCTGCACGCCCTGTGGGCCAGAAATCTCGATCCGGGGGCGCGGCAGGTAGACAGCGTGCACGGTAAAGGTGAAGCTCTCGCCTGAGGGCAGCGCGTAGGAAAACTCTAACTCGCAGGGATCGCCATTGATCGCCTGTGAGACCAGCGTCTGGTCTGCGAAGCGCACTTCGATGGAACCAGTCAGTGCCGCGATGGAGGGGTCGGCCCCGTCAATCCGCCCATCCGAACGGATGGTCTCGATACGATCCAGGTTGTTGGCATAGGTGATGTCGGCCGAAACGACGTTTCCGAGTGCCGAGCCGTTCCGCGTGATCGCCCCGTTGAAATGGCCAAAACGCTGCAATTCGAGAGCGGTTGGCGTTCCAGCGCCCGTCGTTGTGCCCACGGTCTCGCCCTGCGCCACCAGACGGGCCGTGGCGATCAGCAGACCAGATCGCTGCATCTGCCAGGTTATCTGGTCGACGACGCAGCCGGAGTACATCGCATAGCGTGGCACCTCCGGCATGCCGGTCTCGATGGACAAGCTGGGCAGCGTCCACGCACCCGATTGGAACTCGTGAGTCCACGGGCCGGTGCCCGTTGTGGTCGGTGCGCCGAAGGCCGCCTTGAGCCAGAACCCGAAGGCCTCGGCGTCGAGCGGCACGACAACATCTCCATCGGCCGTCACCGCATCCTTGATCGGCGCAAGGGGATCGCGGCCGTAACCAAGGAGTTCCGAATTCAGCAGCGGTTGCTCTGCCCCCAACGAGGTGCTCGCAAAAGGCATCTTGGTGAAGCCGCCCACGGGGGGCGTTCCATAGGTGGTCTCGAACGCAAGCGCCATTTGCGCCCGCGCCCCTTGGGCTCGTGCCATTGTGTTCTCCTCGGATTGTCGGGATCAGCTGAGTGGGTCAGCCGTTGAATAGTGCAGGACGACCGCGATAACGGCCGCCTTCAGGCTGGCCGCGCCCTCTACGGCCAAATCGACCGACCGTGGCGCTTCCGCCTCGATCCAGTCGCAGAGCCCGCCCAGCGTGCGGTCGGCAGCGAGCGCCGTGCCGATGCTGGCGCAGAGCGTGTCGAAGGCGGCGTCACGGTCGGCGACCTGCACGACCGCCTCGATCTCGGCGCGGTGTTGGTAGTGGTAGCGCAGCGGCGAGAGCGTTACCTCGGGGTCGCCGGGTTCACCATCCCGCAGGATCAGCAGGCCCTCCGTCGGTACGCGCTCGGGCAGCACCTCGCCGCGCAGAGCGGAGGCGGGCAACACCGAGAGCCGCGCATGCAGCGCGGTGAGAATAGTTTCGCGAAGGGTGGGCATTCAACGTTTCCGGTTATCTGGTGAGGCCAGGCACTTGGTCCTGGCTTCAATGCCGACCTGATTCACCCTTGTAGATTTCAACGGGGCGGCACCGTACCGGCCGTTCGCTGCAGTCTGCACGAATGTTACAGGTGCGGGACAAAACGGACAGTTCTTCACAAGTTGCTAAACATCGTAACGGCTTATGTGCAGGCGAGGCATAGTTGCTCCAATAGACGGTCTAGCAGTGAGTTCAAGAAAATGTTGCGCCGCTTTTCCGACTGTTATGATGGCCTCAATAGGCCCGTATTTTGCCCGATAGATCAATGAAGCTGCGACTAGAGCGACGAACGACTCGGGTGAGCCAAGGTCCCCAAAACTCCTTCGTCCGGTTGAACTTGAAATGGTTGCGCTCCGTCGGATTCCAACCGAAGCGGTTCTTAGACTCCCCAGAGGTCTGACCACTGCACCTGTCTATCCTAGTGTCGCGCGTGCTGAGCGACACACGAGGCATTGGAATTTGACGCTGATCAGTGGCACGATATCAGTGCACGGTTATAATAAGCACATGGAAGTTCCACAGACTGGAATCGGCTTAACCGTTGTTCTCTTCGTGATGTGTGCCAGCGTCGTGTGGATTTCTGGCGCGCGTCTTGCCTATATTGCTGACGACCTTGCCGATAGGTTCCAGTTGGCCAAGTCGCTTGTGGGCCTTCTCGTATTGTCTCTGGCGACATCGTTGCCTGAGGTTGCGACGACGCTGGCCGCGGCTGTCCGGCAAACGCAGGACTTGGTACTCAACAACCTGTTCGGAGGGATTGCACTGCAGACCGCTGTTCTGGCGATGTCTGACTTCTGGGCCAGAGGCGCCATAACCAATTACCCACGCAAGGCAAACCATGCTCTCGAGGCGACGCTGCTGGTGTTCTTGTTGTCGACTGCTCTCATCGTCGTCAGCGTCGGGGAAACTTTCGTCTTCATGGGCGTAGGGCTGGGAAGTGCGCTCATCGCATTGATCTACGCGGGCGTCATTGTTCTGTTGCGACGCTATGATGGGCAAAATGATTGGGTGCCGGTAGATCTGCCGGACCCAGAGGAGCTACCATTTCCGGCGCCCTCCGGCTTGGCAGGGACAAGCAACCGTGTGCTTTTCTTGCAAGCGGCGTTTGCTTGTCTAGCCATCCTAGTCTTCGGTTTGCTTCTTGTTGTTTTTGCAACCCGAATAGCAGATCAAACTGGTCTGGGAGAGGGGTTCGTTGGTGTGACCCTTTTGGCCGGAGCAACGTCCTTGCCGGAATTGACGACCACAATTACGGCAGTTCGGATTGGCGCTTACACAATGGCAATTTCGAACATCTTTGGCAGCAATTTGATTATGCTGGTTCTCGTTTTTCCAGCCGATATCCTCTTTAGGGGTGGTCCAATACTGCAAAATGCGTCGACAACTGTGCTGCTCTCCCTTTCTTTCGGAGTTGCTGTCACGGCGATTTTTCTGACGGGTCTGATCGTGCGCAGCAAACCCAAGATCGGTGCATTTGGACTTGATTCCGTACTGGTTCTTGTCGTGTTCCTTCTGAGCATACTGGCCTATTATCACGTGCGGTGAAGCTTGGTTGGACTTTCTGAGAGATCATTTTTGCATGTTGCAAATGGATGAACGGCATCACTTCACTCTAAGTCCCTGCCGAATGGCTGCTCCGGGCTCTGACCGGCCTTTCTCTGCACTAAGAACGAATGTCCGCAGGTACTTCATCGATGGTTTCGCGCGCTGCGCCAATCGAAGAATCACCGACCGTCGCCATTTGCTACCCAACATGCCCCTCGACCCATTTCGCCACGATCAGCCCCGGCACGCTGTCCAACGCCCGCTCGGCGTCGCGGTTGAGATCCAGCCGCTTGGGCAGCTTTACCTGCGGCAACAGCAGGAAGATCGGCGCGGTGACCTTGCCGCGCCCGGTCTTGGATCGGGACACCACGGCCTGACCCTTGGTGTTCAACCTACCCTCTGCCACCAGAAGGCTCGGACCTGTCCTCCTAAAGACGAAGCGCAAGCGCAGCCCGCGCCGCCGCTCCCACTCGCCGGGAGTGATCCGGCCACCGCGTGTGGACTTGCCAGCAGCTGGTAGCGGGATTGCCAGCCAAAACCCGTCCTTCGATCGGATCAGGGGGCCGGTGTCGTGCGCGCCAACGATCACCGGCGCCTTGGACCAAACCAACGCAGCCGCATCCAGGCTTTCGCCGGACCTCGGGAAGTTCTGGTTGCGGATCGAGTTGGCGAGCCGCCGCCCGAGCCCCGCGCTGGTGATCTGCGTGCGCCAGGCAGTCTTGAGTCCGGTCCCGGCCTCACGCATGGCGGCCGTCACCGCGCGTTCGCCCGCCGCGACCTCGGCCGCCATCATCGCGACGATGTCGGGATCGATGTCGAGTTTCAGTTTCACGCAGGCCTCAGGTCGACGGTCCAGACCAGCCGCTCGCGATCACGGATGGGCTCGCCCTGAATGAGGAACGCCTCGCCGTCGATCTCGATGCGGTCGCCTGGATGCGGTGCCGTGATCTCCGCGACGCGCAGATCTACCCGGGTCGTTTCCGACCAGAGCTGGGCATCGCCGAAGTCGGTGATCGCATCAGCCTGCCGGGAGACGACGCGCACCAGCATGGGCGCGCCGCCGTCGGAGGTGTAAATAGCCTCTCGGCCGATGTTCGGATCGGCGAAGAGCAAGTCGACGGCGGCCCCAAAGGCAGACATTACGTCCGCCGTGCTGAGCGCAGAACCTGCGGCCGGGTGCAGATCGGCAGAGGATTGCTTTCGATCTCAAGCCGGACCCATTCGTCACGGTCCCGATCGGGGATCGTACGCGCGTAGAGCGGCAAGCCGAGCGTGTTCACCGTCTCGAACGTGTCAGCCGGAGCGTGATAGATCTCGAAGAGGCCCTCCACACCTTCGGGATAGAAGAATGCCTTGTCGGTTGGCACGCCGAAGCCCGCCCCCCCTCGGTAGCGGCGGAAGCTGATACCGCCAAAGCTGACCTCGTCGGCAACCCGGCCGCGAAGATCGGCGGCAGCGGCGGTGTTGAGATAGGTCTCGCGCACTTCCTTATGGGCGATGAGATCGGCGAAGAAGGCCGAGCCGCATTCGGCGCGGACCTGCACGGCCCCGGCCGCGAGCCCGCCCATGCTATCTTCGACGCTTTCGATCAGCGCCTGACAGCGTTTGCGCAGCGCGCCAGAGCCCGGGGTCGCATTGTCCAGATCGAAGTCGATCTCGGTGGCGGGTGTGATGGCGAACTCGGTGAAGTAGTTGATCACCGTGGCGCTGTCCTTGGGATCCTTCACAATGCCCTGAATGCCGTTCAGCAGGTGATATTCGAACGTCGCCTCCGCATCCTGGCGCAAACGGGCAAGCTTTCGGGCAACCTCGCTTTGCACCTGCTGGGTGGCGCTTTCCGAGCCGAAGTCGCGAATGCCCTGAATTTCCGAGGCCCAGAGCACGTCCTGCTTCTTGAACTGACGGCAGACGAAGGCGCGCATGTCGCGACGCTCGGGGACCTGTTGCTCAGCCGCCGAGCCGCGTTCAGAGAACGGGATCAGCGACAGCGTGCCGTCCCGGCTCTCGATCACGACGGTGCGCGAGCGCACGCCGCGCGGCGAGAACAGACCCGCGCCCGACAGGATCGCGGGCTTGAAGGGGATGTTTTCCAACGCGCGGGTAAGTTCGATGATGGTGAAGGCATCGCCTTCGAAGATATCCATGGTGGTCATGGGAATGCCTCCTTTGAGAGTTTGATCAGCGGACGAGAATGTTGGCCGCCAGCAGCGCGGCATGGGCGGCGGTGATCTCGCCCTCGCTGGGAGAACCCGCAAAGACGAGATCATGGCGATTGACGATGGCGGGGCCACGGACCAGCGCGACGGCTGGCACGTCGCCGCCCGCGGCGTCGGCCTTGCCCCAGAGCACCGCCACGGCGGTTTCCGTGCCATCGACGGCGGCGGGATCATGGGCCGCGTATTTGCCAGACGCAGTAATCTTGCCCAGCACGGTGCCCGGATCGATCGTGGCAAACGCTGTTCCTGTGGCGACGGTGACGGTTTCGCGGGTGTAATCGCGGAAGGCTTCCCAGACGAGGAAGCCTCCGGGATGTGTGGTCTCGGTGAGCGTGGTCACGTGGTTATCCTTTCAGCTTGAAGGTGCGGGCGACGATCTCGCCCCAGGGACGGGCAGTCGCGGTCCGGCCGGGTTGTGCGTGATGGGCCGTGATTTCGGGTTCGGCCTCGGCTTTCGCAGCTAGAAGGGCCATGCGGACATCGTCGAGACTGGCGTCCTGGTCGAGGAACCGCCCAGCCATCTGTGGCTGGCCTGCAAGACGGCAAAGATCGACGACAGTGCGGGCATGGGTGATCGCCTCGGCGCGGATCGCGGCGGGATCGGGCGGTGCGCCGCCCGCAGCCGGGGCCGGATCCGAAAAGCTGGGCATGTCGTCGGTGACACCATGCCCTTCCGGCTCGACAGGCGCTTCGTCGCTGTCCGCCTCTGGATTGCCTTCGGCCGGAACGCCCTCCGCCTCGGTCGGAACACCCTCCTGGCCAGTGGCTTCCACTGCCTCGACGAGATCGGGCGGCGCGTTGCGGAACCGGCCGATGTCGAAGCGCGCGGCCATCCTCACAGGGTCCGCCAGCCGGTCCGCGAAGCCCGCCGCCACAGCATCGGCTGCATCGAACCAGGTTTCGGCCGCCATCAGCGCTGCGATCTCATCATCAGTCTTGCCGGATTTGGCGACATATCCCCGGACAAGACTGCCCGCAATCTTGTCGAGCGCTTCGGCCATTGCGCGCATGTCGCCCGCCGTGCCCATTGCCAACCCCGACGGATCGTGGATCATCAGGAACGCATTTTCCGGCATGACGATCTCGTCACCCGCCATGGCGATATAGGACGCGGCAGAGGCGGCAATACCATCGATCCAGACCGTGACCTTGCCCGCGTGCCGCGTCAGCGCATTGTAAATCGCCACCGCATCGAAGACTGACCCGCCCGGGCTATTCAGCCGCAGATCGACCGGCGTCCCGTCGGGCAGTGCGCCGAGTTCGGCAAGGAACCCCTTCGCCGAAACCCCAAAGGCGCCAATTTCGTCATAGATCGCCACTTCCGCCACCGTTCCCTGGGCGCGGATCGCATACCAGCTTGTCATATTGTCACTCCTGTTCGGTGGCGGGATCGGTGGAGGCGGATCCGTCGCCTGTGTCTTCGCCTGTGCCATCTCCAGGATCAGGCCGCGCTGCGGGCGTCGCTCGCGCGCCCTGCGTTTCGCCGGGGCTCGCGCGGTAGCTCAGCCCCAGATCAGCATCGCGTTTGGCATCTGCCGCATTTTCGCGGTCGACTTCTTCGACGTCATAGCCGGTGGCCTCGACCACCTTGCGGCGCGAGGTGATGCCCGCTTCCATGGCCAGCACCTGTGCCTGGATGTCCTTCAATGGATCGACCCAGTCCCAGCGCGGCGGGATCCATTGAACCGGTCGCGCGGCAGCGGGATTGCCGATATTCAGAGCCCCCGACAGCACGGCCGTCTCAAGCCAGCGCCACCAGATCGGCCGACACAGCTGGTGCGCCATCACCCCGTGTTGCAGCTGGCCAATGCGGCGACGGAACTCGACCAGCTCTGCCCGCAAGCTCGAATAGTTCGCCTGGCGTACATCGCCGGTTACAAGGTGATACGGCAGCCCCAGCGAGGCCGAGACAGCAAGGAGTGTCCGGTACTGAAATGCCTCATATCCGCCACCCACGTCGGCAGGGCTGGAGAATTTGACGTCCTCGCCCGGCAGCAGCACCTGCATCGTGCCCGGCTCGAGGCTGGCGATGGCCGCCCCGTCGAGATCCACCTCCGCTTCCCCGATCATCGGGTCTTCTGGCGCGGTCTTTGTGATGAAGCCCGCGAACATCGCCGCGGTCTTCTTCCGGTCGAGCTCGGCGTCGTCGTACTGGTCCAGCAGAAACAGCCGCACCATGGCCGGTGCCACATGTGGCAAGCCACGGATCTGGCCTGCATCAATGGGCCGATAGATGTGCAGCACGTCGTTGGCTGGCACGCGGACCGTTTCCGGTATCACAGCCCCCTGATCGGTGCTGTCGCCCGGATGGCGACGCCGAAAGTGATAGGCAACGCGGCGGCCGATGCCGTCAAATTCAATCCCGCAGCGGATGCGATTGCCGTTTGCCGCAGTTTCGGTCTTCTCGAAGGGCAGCATTTCTGACTGCAGGAGCTGCAGTTGTATCGGCACCAGCAGACCATCCTCGGTCCGCCGTGGCCGCATACGCACGAAGCATTCGCCTGCGACGAACATCTCCCGCGCGACCATGGCCTGCAGGCCATAGAAGTCGGTCAATCCGTCGGCATCGGCCTCATCCGTCCAAGCGAGCCACAGCCGCTGAACGCTGTCACGCAACGCCGCATCCGCGATCAGCGACGACGGCTTGATCCCATCCCCGACCATGTTTGACGCAAACGCCTCGCAGGCATTGGCGGCATAGCCGTTGGTGACCACCAGTTCCCGCGAGCGTGCAAGGAGCCTCGGGCCACCCGAAGCGACCAGTGAATTTATGTTTTCCAGCGGCGGTTGCCAGCCCCGCAAGCGCCGCCTGGCCAGAGCGCCTTCCAGACGCGCGGACACAGCGGCGGGACCGCCCGGGGCCCGACGGCGAAAGCGACCAAACAGGCCCATGGATCAGAGCCCCTTCGTCGTCGTTACACGCACCTGCCGAACGATCCGTCGTCCCTCTGCAGTCGCGATCTCGCGGTCGAGCGCCTCGATGGCCCGATCAATTTCCGCCACACTGCGATAGTCCACCGTCTTTCCGTCGTAACTGACGCGCGCCACGCCAGAGGAACGCTGAACAGCTAGGGTCTCGCGGCGGGCACGGAGTTCCGTCGATGTCGGCATCTGAATTGACCTGACCTGCGAATATGTTTCATTTAGCCAAACGACCACGGATTGAAGCCAAAGCCATGACCCCGAACGAAATCATGCGCGACCTCGCGCGCGACGACATTTTCCCGAAAGCTGCCATGGCCGAAGCCGGTGCCAGGCGCGAGGAGATGGTGCCAATCTTTGTCGATCTGATCAGCCGCCTCACACGGCAGCGTATCCCGGCGATGAAAGATGCTGACTTGATGGCCCTTATTCCGGTCTTCCACATGCTGGGCGAATGGCAAGATCCACGCGCCTATCGCCCATCGGTTCAGATGCTTCGTCGCCCAACCATGGTCATCGACCATCTCCTGGGAGACGCCGTGACCGAAACAAGCTTTCGCGTCATCGCTGGAACGTTCGACGGCGACTTGCAGCCGGTGTTCGACGCGATCGAGGACAGGAAAGCTGATGAGTTTGGCCGCAGCTCCCTGATGAGCGCCCTGGTTCTGATTGCGCAATTGCACCCCGATCAACGCCCGACAATCGAAGATTACTTTCGGACCTTTCGCCAGCGATGCCCCAAGATACCCACCGACGTCCTGACCGGCTGGATGGACGCCATTGCCGCCCTCGGGCTCGAGGACATGTCCGAGGCCGTGCGCGAGGATTTCGACCAGGGCCTGATCCCGAAAGATTATTGCGACTTCGGGCATTTCCTTGAGGATCTGGAGGCCACCCTCAACGAAGATGTTTCCCCCGCAAACCGTCGTTACCAGAAAGCCCTGATCACCAATGCCATCTATGAGTTGTCGAAATGGCACTGTTATACAGATGAGTTTCTCGTCCAGCAGAAGACCCGCAAAGTTGACAACGCCTTGCGCGTGGCCCCCTGGACAGAGGCCCTCACAAAGACACCTGATAAACTTGGCCGCAACGATCCCTGTCCCTGCGGCAGCGGCAAGAAGTTCAAGAAATGCTGCCTGCACTGAACCGGCCCGGCCAACATGACCCTGCGTTTCCAGCCCCATCACCTCATGTAACTTGAGCGCACGGTTCGCCGCTGTGGTCCCGCGCGCCGTGAAACGCGTGTGGTGGTTCCGGCCCCGTCCTCAGCCATGTCTTGTCCTGGAATCCCGAGCTGGGCTTCCAGATCGGCCCAACGCGCTTCAGGCCAGCGATCGGCCCCGAGGATCCACGCGGCGGCCCGCGCATAGACCCGTGTATCCAGCGCCTCGTTGCGTTCGCGCAGCTTCTGCCATTCGAGCCGGGCGAAGCCGCGCTTGGTGCGCACCGTGACCAGTTGTTCGGCCGTGAATTGCTTCAACCACTCGCCGTCCGCCCAGTTTGGCAGGTGGATGGTTCCGGGCGGGCAAAGGTGCCCATTCTCGATTTCCTCCCGCGTCGGGCGGTCCTGGCGCAAATAGCGATAGGTCTCGGTCTTGAAGGTCGAGGTGGCGATCGTCCAAAGTCGCGCCCCGCGTCGCAGCCGTTTGCCTGCGATGGTCGCGTCCACATACGTCGGGCCGGTGACCGGGCTCGAGCGGTTGAAGCCCTCGACGCCTTTGACCGGGGCCACCTGCGCGAAGCCAACCTGTCGCGACCAGGCATAGACAGCACTTGTCTCGTAGCCGGTATCGATCGCCAGCCGTGCCAAGGTCATCGGCTGACTGGAGGCATGCTCCCAGGTCTGACCAAGCAAATTGGTCAGCTGCTGCCAGCACGCCGGGTCGCCGGGCCCGCCCTCAATGACCAGGTGATCGACCAGCCAGCTCTCCAGCCCGCGGCCCCAGGCCCAGACATCGACCTCGATGCGATCTTTCTGAACGTCGGCCCCGGCTGTCAGGAACAAGCCGCGCTCCGGAACAGTCCCTCCGTCCCAGGTCTCGCGCCGGTCCGCCAAGCGCTGCCAGTCCGGCGCCTCGCCGGTTTCGACCCATGTCTCGCCAAGGATCGTGTTTCGGAACGCCTTGATCGCCTCGTCCGACCCTTGCGCCGCGTCCCAGGCCCGCACAATCCGCTCCCAGCTCAGCCAGCCGATCGGCGAATAGAGGGCCGAGAGGTGATAACCAACGGTACCGGGATCAGCCGCAACGGCCGTCGCGCGCCATTCGCCCGCTTCCAGCATCGCCGTCTTGTGGTGCTCTGCGATGGGCTGGTCGCAGCCCTCGCAGTGATATTCAGCAGTCTCCGGCCGCCCCTTTTGCCAGCGCAGCCGTTCGAACTTCATCCATTGTTCCTGACCGCAATGCGGACACGGCACGAAGAACCGCCGCTGGTCGCTCGCCTCGAACTCCCGCTCGATTCGGCTCAGCCCCCGGATCGTCGGGGTCGAGACCAGGAACACCTTGCGCCGGTGGGCGAAGGTCAATGATCGCGCTTCAGCCAGCGTGACCGGATCGCCTTCCTCGTCGGCCGAGGCTGGATAAGCATCGACCTCGTCGAGGAAGATGTAGCGCGCGGGCGTCGAGCGCAGCCCAACCGCCGAGTTCGCCCCCGTCATGATCAGGATGCCGCCCGCGAATTCCTTCGACAGCATGGTGTTGCCGGCGTCGCGCGATCGCGCCGGTTTGACGCGCTCACGCAGCTCCGGGCTTTCGTCGATCAGCGGATCGATCCGCTGGCGTGAGTTTCGCTTCGCCAATTCCACCGTCGGCTGCACCGCGAGCATCGGGCCCGGCGCCTGGTGGATGGCAAAGCCGATCCAGTTGTTCCCGGCCTCGGTCGCGCCGACCTGTGCCGCCTTCATGAAGACGATCCGCTGTGTCGGGTCGCCCGGTGACAGCCGGTCCATTATTTCGCCCATGTAGGGCGTGCGTGCTGTGCGATACCGCCCGGGTTCGGCCGAAGCGCGCCCCGAGAGCATCCTGTGCTGATCCGCCCATTGCGAAACCGTCAGGTCCGCATCCGGTGTGAGCCCCGCGCCCCAAGCACGCAGGATCTCCGTGGCACCGTCGAAATCCCCCATATCGTCAGCATCACCTGAGATCGGGTTTGACCTCGGCGAGATCGTCGAGCTGGGCGCGGACATGTTTCTCCAGAACCTTTTGCATCGCGGCGGGATCGACGCCGAGATCGGCCGCCATCAACGCCGCTGCACGGGCGGGCCAGTTGACCCAGACATCGCGCTCCTGCCGCGCAAGCCGAAAGACCAGCGACAGCGCGCGGGCCCGGTCGATTAGTTCGCCTTTCAGCTTCTGTAGCCGGAGGCGGCGTTCCTGCGCCTTCAGCACTTCATTTGCCGTCTTGGCCTGCAGAAACGTGGTGCCGCTACCAACCGGCGGTGCCGCCATTCCCTGTTCGCGCAGCGTCTCGCCAACGGCAGAGACCGCCGCCTCCGGTACGGATTTGAGCTTCGACTTCGGTGCCTTGCGAGTCTTCGATGGGTCGGTCGCCTCAGCGCGCAAGGCATCGCTGGCCACTGCGTCGATGCTGCCATCGCTGTGCAGCACCAGCCGCCCCGTGGCCTTGGCCTTCTGGATAGCCCCGCGCGAAAGGCCCACGCGGGCAGCGTATTGGCGCTCGCTCAAACCCTCCATTGCGCGCTCCGATTATCATTCAATATCATGTACTTATGTAGTTGATAAGCCTCCGAACCAGAGCGAACGTGATCCTACGAAAATGATGCAACTCACCACGGAGCCGCCACGATGACCCGCCTGAACCCGATCACTACACCCCGCCACCAGCTGCGCGCAGAGAAGGCGCGTCGCAACAAGGAGGCGGCATTGAACGCCTTCATCGGCAAGAGAGCCGAGATCGACGAGATGCTCGCTCGCTTGTCGAGCCTGAGCGACGACCATTTCAACGCCCACCCCGACGAGATCAACTGGGGCCATGTCGGCACCCTTGAGCATTACGCCAGCCTCCTGAAGCGCATCACCGACAGCGCCTTCAGCGAGGGTGAGCACGCCGAGTGACAGGAGCCAAAGCCATGGAAACCAGCACCATCCGTATCGCCATTCGCGGCCTCAACGAGCCTTGGGACACCAGCCGCATCCCGGCCGTTCTCGACGAGATCGAAGCATCGCTCCGCGAGGAAGCCAACGTTCCCGCACGCCTCACCGCCGACAGCATGACCATTGCCATCGACGTCGCCACCGACCGGCTGCCCGACGCCGCAGGACTCCTGCGGGACCTCGGGCTGATCTGACCTCGGGCCCCCGCCCGAACTCCGGCCGCGCGCCCTGCGCGGCTCGAGGTCGTAGAAGACCGCGACGGTCGCGGTCCGAACACGGAGACGACCCCATGACCAAACTTTCCGACACTCAGATGATCATCCTGTCCCGCGCGGCCCAGAACGAGGACCGCTTTGCCTTGCCGCTGCCCGACAGCCTGCGCGGCGGTGCCGCCGCCAAGGTGGTCAGCGCCATGCTCACCAAGGGCTTCCTCGAAGAGGTCGAAGCCGACATACGCAAGGGCGAGCCCGTCTGGCGCGAGACCGGCGACGGCCACGGCGTCACGCTGGTCGCCACCGACGCAGGCCTCGCCGCCATCAGCATCGAGCGCGAGGACGCGAACACCGCCACCAAAACAGTCCCCGCGCCCAAGGTGCGCACACCGCGCGAGGGCACCAAGCAGGCCACCCTGATTGCCATGCTGCGAGCGCCGGACGGCGCGACCATTGAGGAGATCATGGCCGCGACGAACTGGCAGTCGCACACGGTGCGCGGGGCGATGGCCGGAGCGCTGAAAAAGAAGCTCGGACTGGAGGTCACCTCAGAAAAGGTTGAGGATCGGGGGCGTGTCTACAAACTCCCCGCCGCCTGAAAAGCCTGCGACATCGAAGCTGTCCCGTCGTCCCTTTGGGACGGCGGTTCCTCACTCGGCACCGCCTTAAATCTCACGAATGCTTTTTGCCCTTATTAGGACTTGGTTCCGCATCCCAAAGCCGTCACGAAAGGCCACGAGCCGACGTTGACACGTCAGGAAACGGGAGTTTGCTGGTGTGCTATTCGCAGCCATTTACCGTCATCCTGCAGATAGGACGATGTGCACAGGGCCTCGTAGATCGGTATGTCGCCGCGCTCTGCGGAGACGCGATATGCCAGAACGGCGACGTCTTTCTCTCGCTTGAAATACCGCTCTGTCATTACCACGGATCGCCATCGTTGCGCGACGCTGCTCTCCCGCCAAAGCGACTCGCCCTGTAGAATTCCCGCAGGATATGGGAAAACAAAGACCGCGTCTTTTGCCGTCATATGCCGCGCACTGTCAGCACCTTTGGTCCAGAACCTTTCCTCCAAGGCCCAAAGATCGTCTTCATCGGTCATGATTGATGCCCTTCCATCTGGTGCCATTTGACGTCTTCCCAAGGCGGCAACGGACTGCGGCTGAGGAAGCTGCTGCGAGGAAATTTATCGGCTATCCGACAATTTTCCCAGAGTACTCTCCAGCATGTTCTTTAATTTGCCCGCTGCGCCTTTCGCTGCCTTCTCGACTGTCGCAGCCGAATCCTTCGTAACGACGGGCTGGCGCCCTTTGAGTCGTGCTTCGATCATGCAATGCTTGTTCTCCTGGCCCGTCGGGCCGGTGCGCGCGTCGCTGAGGTGAACCTCAATCCTAGTGATATGATCATCAAGGTTGGCCAAATCGTGCTGAACCAAACCCTTGATCAGGTTGGTCAGGCCTTCACTCCCGTCGATGCTGTTGTCCGTACTGACTTCGATCTGCATGCTGGTTTCCTTTTGAAAGCTACCTCGCAAACAACGGAGAATGCTCGGTCGGAACCGCAATTATAGCCCATCTGGAAAATTCTCGAAATGTTATGGATCAAGCGCCTAAATAGCGACTTTTCAGTTGAACATTCGGACACGAATAACCTCGAACACACGCCGCAGGGCAAATGATCGGGCGATGCTCACCACAGTAAACACCGCGCCCATTTTCAGGTTCTGCGCCAGCGTCGTTTGTAACCCGAAGATGGGGAAGATCAGGATCTGCGTGATGACCGCGACGCCGTAGCCGACAAGCACATTGGCGACGGCCTCGACAAGCGACATGAGCCGCGACTGCTTCATGCTGGCTCCTCTTCAACCGTCGGCCAGCAATTGAGCCGCGAGAGTTCGGAGCGCATGCGCGGCAACCAGTGGGACCACGCCGTTGCCGCAGAGCCGAAGCCGGTCCACCCGGTGGGCCAGCCCATCAGAGCCTCGACGAATGCTGGGTTCAGCGTCCGGCGCTGCTCGGAGATATCGCTCCCAGCCGTCGGCGTCGCCAGGACCTGGCGGCCAAGCAGGCCGTTCACCGGCGTGTTCGCCAATGTCGTCGCCCCGTCCTTGTGATCCCGCGCCGTCGGCGTCATCCACATTTGGCTGGCGCTGGTCAGGTCGGCGGACTTGCGGTTGCCCGAGCTCGGCTTGTTGCCGTCGGTCGCCATCGGCGTCGGCCAGTCCCGCGCCATACTGCCCAGACCCTTCTCGTGTTTTCGGGCACCGCCCCGGCTGCGGAAGCTGTCGGTCTGCGGCGTCGGCCACATCGCGGCCGAGGTCGCCAGGTTCATTCCGTGCTTGCCTGCCTCCTGCGAGGGTGTCGGCTTCGTCTGCCGGTTCTCGTTGGCGCTCGCCCGTGGCGTCGGCCAGAGCCTCAGCATCTCCGTCCGGTTCCCACCGCTCGAGCGGGTCGCAGAGCAGGCGCGCGGGGTCGGCCAGTTGGTCGTGCTCGCGGTGGGCGAGGATGAAGAGCCGCTCGCGCTTGTGGGGCGCACCGACTTCCGCCGCCGTAAAGAGGCCTGCCGCAACGCGGTAGCCCATGCCGACCAGTCCTGCGGCGACTTCGGGGAAGCCGAGGCGGAGATGATGGGCGACATTCTCGAGGAAGACGAAGGGCGGTTCGACCTCGCCGATAATGCGGGCGACATGCGGCCAGAGGTGGCGCGGGTCGTCGGCACCCCGGCGCTTGCCCGCGACGGAGAACGGCTGGCACGGATAGCCCGCAGTGACGATGTCCACCGCGCCGCGCCACGGGCTGCCGTCAAAGGTGGCAACGTCATCCCAGACAGGCGCTGGATCCAGGGCCGCCTCTTCCATCCGCGCCACGAGAATGGCCGCGGCGTAGGTTTCCCGTTCGACATGGCCCACAGTTCGATATCCGGGCATGGCGATGGTGAGCCCGAGGTCGAGCCCGCCTG
>NZ_JBXWRL010000048.1:0-45613 GCF_059612885.1 Ruegeria sp. YKSD179
TACTCCCGCAACCAGCGTCGGAATATCTCAAAGAAGCACGTTCAGACTACAATTGATCCCCCGGATCAATTGCTTAACGTCTTCACATCGTCAGCCTCAAACCTAAAGGTCGTAGGTTCAAATCCTACTCCCGCAACCAACTTCCAAATTGCACGTTCGACCTACAAACAGGCCACTGGACTGTGTGCTTAACGATCAAAACTCGTCAGCCTCATAACCTAAAGGTCTGAAAAAAACAAAAAACACCAAAACTAAAACCAAAAAAGAATAATAAACGCAAAACTGCCCAAACAACACAAACCAAGCAAAAAATTGGGTTTCAGATTCCCTGCGGGCATTGCGCATAAAGAATCGTCAATCCGCTTATTAGTAAGGCCAAACCAGCAGGAAGTCGCCGTTTTGGGTGCGTAGGCAATTTGTGGCTTCAAATTGTCCAATTATAGACAAATTTTCCTCTGACTATGCCCGCAGTTTGGAGGATCGGTGATGTCGGAAGCAAGTTCCCTTGAACGAGAAATGCTCAATCTGATTAATTCGGAGCGCGTTTCGCGTGGGCTTGATCCAGTCCAGTTAGAGCTTCGACTTAACGCGGCGGCAGAAGAGCACAGTGATTGGATGCTCGAAACGGGTACATTTTCGCATACTGGGGAAGGCGATAGCTCAGCGACTCAACGAATTCGCGAATCTGGCTTCGTCTTGTCCGGGTCGTGGTCTACCGCCGAAAACATCGCATGGCAGAGCCAGCGCGGTGTTCCAGGTTTCAGCGATGATGTCGTTAATTTGCATGACTCGTTGATGAACAGCGATGGACATAGGGCGAATATTCTCAATCCGGCACTGGCATACATCGGCATTGGGATCGAGATCGGTACCTTTCAGGGCGTGCCTGCCGTGATGGTGACGCAAAACTTTGCACGGACTTCAGCCGGTGTCCAATTGGACGAAGGTGGAAATGCCGGAACGGACGACAGCCTACCGTCTGAGCAGGCAATCGCTCCCGAGGAAAACGCTGAAGTGGAAGCGACACCAACCCTTGAACAATTCACGCTAGAGAGTGAGAGCGGCGCGCTCAGGGGTACTCCGGAAGAGCTAGACAATGATGTGATAACCAACTTTGACGAAGGTAATCAGCTAATCCTCGAAGGAGTCCAACCAGGCCGATCCAATATTCAATTTAACAGAGACTCAGAGATCGAGGTGGATTTAGACGGCGATGGTAATTCAGATGTTACAATATCGCTCATTTCTGGGCGGTCAGAAGGAGACATTTTCGCAATCGCAGTCGACGGGAATACCATCATAAGTTACGCCAAGTACCTTCCTGACCTGTCGGATGGGGACAGAGTAAGCCGAGACCAGATCAACGGCGTGGTCAACAAAGAGTTTTTGTCAGGTGACGGTGCGACGGATTTTCAGGTCGAACTGCTCGATATTGGGCACGCAGGGTACAATAACGTGTTGGGGGTCTACGATATCCTCGACAATGGCGAAATCGCCAATGTGCGATTGTTGTACGACAACACCAACCGCGACACTGGCTCAGTCACCATTTCAGACGTGGCGGATGGCAGCAGACTCGGGTTCTTTGTTGTTCAGAATGCTGCAGATTGGGCAGCCGATGTGTCAAACAGCGACGTGTTGGAGTTTCGAGCCGGCAATGGTGCAGTTGCCGATGTGGACGACGACTTTGATCTAATACTTTTTGTCAATGGAAACTCAGCCAGTGTAAACACGTTCCATGCGGAAAAAGCCTTACTGAATACCGACGATGAACAACATGCACTTTCGGGAATTGCCGACGGTGGGAATGCAATGATTATCGGTTTCGAAGACCTTACCGGCGGTGGTGATCAAGATTTTGAGGACGTTGTATTTTCAGTCACGCGTATTGAAACCGACGCGTTATCAATTGCGTGAAAGCGGCCAACCTTCTTTACCGTGGGGACACACTGGTAGTTTTTCTTACCGCACCTGACCGCAAAGGTCTAAAAGCTTGGTGTATGGCTGAAATTGGGTGTCCATCGCCAACCGCGACACCCATCATTTCTTTTCGAAGAACAAGACTACTTCACCCAGACGAACGCCAAAGCGCGAGACATAGGCTCGATTCAACAGTCGGTCATCTGACAAAAGCCACATCCAATCATCGAAATTGACACGCATTGTGCCGTCTTTCACAGGCAGGTCGATCTTGTACTTCCAGTTGAATGTATCACCGCGTTCAATACCGGTTGCCGTACCCAATACACCGGGTGCTGTCCCGGTCCAAGTGTCGTCAGATGTTTTGTTCAACGTCCAAACGCGTTGTTCCGTTGCCCCGTCGTCGTACACAAAGTCTTCTACTAATGTCAGAGTCCGACCATCCCAAGTTCCGTCAATTTCAACGGTAAAACGGCGCGGGATGTTGCCCAGAACATCCTGAAACTGACCATACGCTACGGTTTTTCCTTCAAAGAACTCTTCTAGGTTCAATTGCCGGTCGGACAAAAATGTTTTGGGAACCCTCGGCTTTGCTGAGCAGGCTGCTAAAACTAAAAGTCCGGTTACCGCAAGAATTCCAAGAAGATAACGTCGAGCAATCATTGCAGTGTCCTCGGCGCTGCTTCTGCGTCAAAGCCGTTTGTTCCGGGTAGATGTTTCAAGACGGCCTCTGGCGCTGGTCGCATTGTTGCGACCAGCTCTGCGACTTTAATTCCGAATTTTCGCATCTCTGACCGGTTCATTATCGCTCCGTTTTCCGTCAGGTACATCCAATCGGTTACTTCCAGCGTGTGCCCCCCAGCATCCTCTGGCAAAATAATGCGATAGTTCAACTTGACCGTAGAGCCAGAAACTATCCCACGACCTTCGCCGACTATGTCTTCTGCGGTTGCCGTAAATTTGTTTCCCGTTCCCAAAGTGAGGTGCCATTTCCTGGTCATTTGCTTGCCATTGGAATAGGTAAAATACTCTGCCAACGTGCCTGAGTTACCTTCCCATTCACCGACCATTCGGGCAACAAAGCTGTTCGACATTTTGCCGTTGGGACCATAAATTAAGCCTTCTGACAGAATTTCTCCGTTCAGGTGTTTTGTGAGTGAAAACTGAGGTCCGGTATCAGCATAATCTGAAGGAGTCTGCGCACGAAAGCTGAGGAACCGACCTCGAACTACGACAAGCGCAATAACCACCAGCAAGAGTACTATCAGAAAGTTCATTTGACGGTTACCTCTGTAGGTAGGGTCAAAACCATTCCAAACGCGCCCAGCTTTAGAACGCAGGGCAATACGGCGTAGGCTAAGTTGAGTGTTTCTAAAGCCTGAACGGAATTGGATTGACCGGGATTGAAGCCACTGCGTTCAAGCAGCGGAAGAGTAAAAAATGCAGCCAGAGCCAGCCCCAGCTTGCCAGCAAATGACCAAATTCCAAATGCTGCTGAGGCATTCAAGCCAGAACGTGTAAGAACGACCGAGAACATCGCCGGTAGTACAACCATGTCCGCGCCCAACGCCGCTCCGGAAGCAAAGCATATCAATGCAAAACCCGTAAGTTCGCCAGCCGGCAACATGGCGGCGCCGACGAAACCGGCAATCGACAATGGCATGGCGATGATCAGGGTCTGTTTGGGGCCTATTCGGTTTCCAAGCTTGGCCCACAGTGGAACGCTGGTACCTGCGCTGAGAAAGAAAAGTATCAGCAGTGGCCCGGCCTTCCCCGGTAATTGCAGTCGGTCTTCGACAAAAAACAAGAACAAAGTCGAGGTTATTGCGACTGGCAGGCTATTGACGAGAGCAAGCGTAAGTAAACGAAGGGCACCTGCCTGACCAAGCCCGGCAAAAGAAAGACCCTGCCCTGTAATCGGAGTTCGGCGCCACATGGGGAATGTCAGCAGGATGGTAAAGATAGATAAAAGGCCAAGAAACATTCCGAACGCGGGATAACCTTGCGCTTCGGCGCCGATTGCCACGAACAATGCGGGGGCGCTTGCCGCGGCGATAACTCCCGCCAATTGGCCGCCTTCGCGATAAGCGGCCAACCTCATCAATTCAGCAGAGTTCGGTTTTTTGGCCAATGTCGCACTGCGACCATAAAGTAAAATCGTCCCAAGGCTATAGGCGGAAAATAGCAGGATCAAGATAACGACAAGAGACAGAATGCTGGCGTCCTCCGGTAAAGAGAACAGCAGCGGAAAGCCGACGGCCAAGCCAATCGCCGCCATGGTGGAAAACATCAATTGAGCGCCAGGCCAACGATCAATCGCCCAACCGATCAAGGGGTCTTGGACCAAGTCCACCAACCGGATCGCCAGCAATAAAGTCCCGATTACGCCAAGCCCAATTCCAAGATTTACCGAGGCAAATCGCGGAAGGTGGATATAAAGCGGGATACCCGCCGCAGCGAGCATAAGCGCGTATAGGCTGACACGCGGATACAGCATTATTGCCCCTTAAGCTGTCGCGTGAAGTTTGCCGTTCTGGTGTCGTCCCCAAGGAAAATTGACATGAACGCCCGTTTGATCCCGGGGCTGGAAAGCGCACAGGTCTTGTTCCCGTTGCGCCAGAAATCGACTTGGTTTGGACCTTCGGAAATTGCCAGATAACTGTCGCCTTTACTGACTGCCTGAAAGCATTGTTCCAATTGCGTCTGCGAAGGAGCTTTGTTACCTTGGCGTTCAATCTCATCGAGCGTTGATTGAACCAAAGCCTTCTGTTTTAGGGACTTTCGGTAGGTCAGTTGCAGCCCGAAATCCTCATTCCAACTGAAAGGTCCACCCCCAGGTGTAAACAGTTTTGCGTCATAAATAGGCAGGCCCAGATACCGAAAAGTGGAAGTCCCTCGAAGTTGCGCGTCTTTGAGTGCACCCGCCAGCGGCGAGGCCGCCAGCCAGGCTGGCGGCAACAACAAGACAGTTACCAGCGCTACGCGCCAGATGCATTTACTCGGCCGCAACAGAGACAGCCGTATCTGGTTCAAGAATGCCATTGTCAGCTCCGATTCTATGCGGGGTGCGTTTCAGCAGATCGACGACATGCATCGCGCTCGCAATCCCGTCTTCGTGAAAACCGTGCCGGTTGTACGCTCCGGCAAACCACGTTCGGTTCTGTCCCTGCATCTCGCGGATTTGCCCTTGTGCTCGCAGGGCAGCTTTGTCGAATACCGGATGGGCAAATTCGACTTCATCATAGATTTTATCCGCAGCGATTTCTGGTGATGCGTTCAGCGTTACGAATAGTGGATCACTGTCAGGAATATTCTGAAGACGGTTCATCCAATAAGTCACGCCAACATTGCCGCCGTTTGAACGATAGGTCCAACTTGACCAGCAGGCCCGGCGACGCGGCATCTGGCCTGGATCACAATGCAAATAAGCTTTATTGGGCTGATATCGTATCGACCCGAGTGCATCCCTTTCGACCGATGTCGCTGAATCGCCCAAGATCGACAATGTTTGATCCGAGTGCGTGGCCAAAATAATCTCATCAAACATGTCAGGCTGCCCTTGGCTGAAGACGGTGACGCCCAGATCGCACCTTTCGATATGGTCAACCGGAGCGGACAAACGAATGTCTGAGCCACGGGTTCGCAAGGCTGCCTCAAGACGACGTACGTATTCGATACTGCCGCCTTTTACTGTCCACCATTGGTGTTGCTTAGAGCGATCGCCCGCCATCAAGGCATGATTTCGGAAAAATTGAACCAAGGATCGAGCCGGAAATTGATCAACAAACTCGGTTGGTGTGGACCAGATTGCGCCACACATAGGCATCAAATAGTTGTGACGAAACCAATGACCCAGGCGCAGCTGATCCACGAGCTCTCCAATTGTGGTGTCGTCATCCCGTGCCGCAGTCGGGGCCTCTTTGCCAAATCTCACTATGTCCGCAATCATCTTGTAATATGCAGGACGTGCAAGATTGCGCTTTTGAGCAGTCAACGTACGTAAGTTATTCAGACCATACTCGATTCGACCGTTGTCTATGGTCGCACCAAAGCTCATCTCGCTCTTTGTGACAGGAACGTTCAGCTCTTCAAACAATTTGGTGAGATAAGGGTAGGTGATGTAATTGAAAACTATAAAACCGGTGTCAACGGGTTGATCACCGTTTTTGCCTGCCATCACCGTTCTGGCATGTCCCCCAAGGCGAGGCTCTGCCTCGAAGATGGTGATGTCATGGTCTTCTGAAAGATAGTAAGCTGCGGATAGACCTGAAATGCCTGCACCTACAATCGCGATTTTCTTGCGTACGCCTCGTGTCTCGTCGAACATATGATCCTCTTTGTGCGACATTTTACAAAGGGATACGCAGCGTTCGCTCGATTGGATCAGTCAAGTTAGATTATTTTCTCAAACGTTCTATATTTAGTTGCTGGCCTGATCTTCCGGATCGAGGATGATCCACACGAAGCATTGAGACGTAATGTCCACAAGATGTCCAAAGCAACTTTTTTGAGACGTTGGATCCTTATGATCCAGACGTTCCGGATAGCCCAACCATGAGCAGTTTTGACGGAAAAACATATTGGATTGTCGGGGCCAGCGAAGGATTAGGTCGTGCTCTGGCTGAGGAGTTAAGCCGTCAGGGCGCGCATCTGGTTTTGTCGGCCCGCAATTCAGAGCGGTTGACCCAGATTTGTGACGACTTAGCCAATGCAAAGGCGGTTCCGTGTGATGTGACTGATTTAGAGTCTGTCCAGAAGGCCTTGACCGAAGCCGGACCAATTGATGGGTTGGTTTACAATGCAGGCGCTTACGATCCGATGCGTACGACGGACTGGAATACCGAGTCAGCGTTGGTCATGAGCGATGTGAACTATCTGGGCGCCCTGCGCGTGCTTGGTGAAGTTGTTCCGGGTTTTGTTAAAGCTGGTCACGGTGAAATTACCCTGATCGGTTCGCTGGCGGGATATCACGGGCTGCCTGCCGCGATTGGTTATGGTTCTAGCAAGGCTGCTATGATTTCCCTGGCCGAGACTATGCGGCATGATCTGGCGAGCAGCGGCGTGACGGTGCGGATCGTCAACCCGGGTTTTATCAAGACGCGCCTGACTGAAAAGAACAGTTTCAAGATGCCCATGTTGATGACGCCCGAGGATGCAGCGGCCCGAGTGGTAAAGGCGATGTCGCGCCGCCGCTTCCGTACGGATTTCCCGGCCCCATTCTCGTGGCTGATCCGCCTGATCGACTATCTGCCGGATTTTCTGGTTTATCGCGGAAAATAGAGTCTACCCAAACTCTCCCTGACAGAACCATCCCGCAGACATAGTGCCGCCATGGCCGTAAAACAGCCATAACCTTTCACCTTGTTCGGTTACTACCACCCAGTAATCGCGAACTCCGCTGCGCCAGTTTGGATCATCCAACCACCACTCTGGCGCAATCCGTTCCGGGCCGGTAGCTTGCGCCAGTTGCCACTCGCGCCCGCGCCAGCGAAAGGTATTCGGCACGTCTGGGGTTTCTGGCGCCATCACCGGTTCGGGTTGCCACATTTGCAAGGGTCTGGGACGTGGCGGGGCGGGCCAGTCGTGGGCGGGTTCTGACCATGCCGCGGCCAATGTCTGCGCGGTTTTTTCGGGGATATGAGAGGCTGCGGGATGCCGCCGTGTAATCACCTCAAGCCCTACTCTTGCGCCTAGTTTACCAATTAGATCATCAACAGCCGTATTTCCTTCAAGGCGATTGCGGGCTACGCGGCGTGCCTCGGCATGGCCTGCCATCGTACGGGCGTGGATGGGTTCAGTTTGCACTGCCTCAAGCCGTAGCATGTCAATGCCATAGCCCGCGTCGATCTTGTCAATTTTCATCTCTAATAAAGGACGAATGCGGTGTTTATCAAAGGTCGGTCGGGCCAGACCCACCTCGATAATCTCAGCCGCCTGATCGGCGCGATGCGCCTCAAGCCGCAGGGTACGGACGCCGCGGCTTTTCTCTTCCAACTTTGCGCAAAGTGTAGGCAGGACCCGGTCAATGGCGGCCATTACGTCTTCGATTAACCCGATTGGGTTGGGTAGGGTCATACGCACTGCAAAGTGATGCGGTGGGCGTGCGGGTGAGACTGGTTCGGGTGCGCTACCCATTGCCTGATCCAACCGCAGTACCAATCCCCGCCCAAATCGCCGCGCCAGAGAGGCGCGAGGTTGCCCCAACAGATCGCCAATCTGGCGCAGGCCCAAGCGGTTCAGCTGCGTCACAACCTGATCTTCCAACCGTAATGCTGCGATAGGTAGGGGGCTGAGTGAGCTATAGGCATGCCCCGGTGGCGCGATCCGAGCACCGCCACCCAAAGCCGTCACTTGCGGTGCGGCTCCGCCTTTGGTCCAGTGTCGCCGCTTGCCCGCCCGGGCGCGGGTGGCACGGGCTTCTTGGCTGATTGCGTCGCCATTGCGGTCTGATATGACCTCTTGACCTGCATAACGGGCCAGCGCCCAGGCCGCACCCAGCGTGTCGGCAATACCCATCTGTACACTTAGGCCCATATCGGCGCAGTCGGTTTCTATGACGCTTAACAGCGTCTTTTCGCCCCCGAACAAATGGGCGCAACCCGACAGGTCCACGATCAGACCATCGGGTGCTTCTTCCGCTACCCATGGGCTGAATTTCCCCGCCCAACGGCGCAACGCGGTCAGAAAGGCCGCTTCGCCTGGTGCATTGCGCGGGCGCGTCACAAGGTCTGCACACATGGCGTGAGCATCGCGCACCGGTTGGCCGATACGCAGACCAGCGGCCTGGGCGTCGGCGTTCAGCGAGGTGACGACCTGCATGTTCGATTGTTCGGCCACCACGGCCAAAGGCCCGGCATGCAGGCCTCGCGCGGCGCGTACCAGCCGTTCAGCCCCCAGACGGGGGAACCACAGGGAAAGTATTCGACGGTTGGGCATCGGCAAGCATTAAATGTTCCTATTTTGTTCTTATTCGAGAATCATGCCCCGAGTCCATGCCTACCCGCAGCTCAGACGTTGAATCACACCGGAGCCGCTCACGTAGACGTTCAACCTGTCGATCCGGTAATCCTGCGTTGCGATGTCATCCGGGCCAAGTACACGCGATCGTTCTGGAAGACTCGCCTGAATGCTGGAAACGGGTTGACCGACTGAATCAGCAAACGGCTCGCCCTTGCAAAAGGCCAGATCCACCGGAGCGTTTTCCGAGATGGAAGAAACATCTTCAGGAATGCTGGTGTCAGCGCAGGCTGCCAGAAGGGCCAAGATCGGGATAAAACGGTGCATTAGCGTACCTCATTCTGACGATGCCGTTTCTGCAATATCAAATAATTAGCCAATCTTCCATCAAAGCGCAGTTGAAAACGCCCGGCAATTGACGCAGGGTCGGGCAAACAGACAGGGAGAAATTCAAAATGCGTACCCGCGCCGCCGTCGCCGTTCAGGCTGGCAAACCTTTGGAAGTGATGGATGTAAACCTCGAAGGCCCCAAAGCCGGTGAGGTTTTAGTAGAGATCAAGGCTACTGGAATCTGCCATACCGACGAGTTCACCCTTTCTGGTGCCGATCCCGAAGGCCTGTTCCCGGCTATTTTGGGCCATGAGGGTGCAGGCGTTGTGGTCGAGGTCGGCGCGGGCGTGACCAGTCTGAAACCGGGTGATCACGTAATTCCGCTTTACACCCCTGAATGTCGGGAATGCGAATACTGTTTGCATCCGAAAACCAACTTGTGTCAGGCGATCCGCGATACGCAGGGACAAGGTCTGATGCCCGATGGCACGTCGCGTTTCACGACGCTGGATGGTGATCCGATCCTGCACTACATGGGTTGCTCGACATTCTCGAACCACACTGTCCTGCCTGAAATCGCGCTTGCAAAAGTGCGCGAAGACGCGCCTTTCGACAAGATCTGTTACATCGGCTGCGGCGTGACCACTGGTATTGGCGCAGTCATCAACACAGCCAAAGTCGAAATCGGCAGCCGTGCGATTGTTTTTGGGCTGGGCGGTATCGGCCTGAATGTGATTCAAGGCCTGCGTCTGGCTGGTGCGGATCAAATCGTTGGCGTTGATCTTAACCCTGCCAAAGTTGAGATGGCCACGAAGTTCGGTATGACCGATTTCGTTAACCCAACCGAGATTGAGGGCGATTTGGTTCCCTACCTAGTGAACCTCACCAAAGGTGGTGCGGATTATACATTCGATGCCACGGGCAATGTCGGTGTCATGCGCGATGCATTGGAATCGGCGCATAAAGGCTGGGGTGAATCGATTATAATCGGTGTTGCGCCAGCCGGGGCCGAAATTTCAACCCGCCCATTCCAATTGGTAACTGGTCGTTCTTGGCGTGGAACCGCCTTTGGCGGCGCACGTGGTCGCACCGATGTACCAAAGATCGTCGACTGGTACATGGACGGCAAGATCGAGATCGACCCGATGATCACTCACACCATGGGGTTGGATGACATCAACCATGGATTCGATCTGATGCATAAGGGCGAAAGCATCCGTTCAGTGGTCGTCTACTGACAAGATTGTTGAAAGTTAATCTGGGGGGCGATTTATTTCGCCCCTTCAGCTTGTTTATGAACTTACTTCCCCTTTTTTATTTGAGGAATTGCCTTGAACACAAAGACTGCAGAACGACTTGCCGTATTAATAGATGCCGACAATATATCGGCAAAACATGCTACTGAGATTTTTGAAGAAATCGCCCGACTTGGCGAAGCCAGCCAAAGGCGGATTTATGGAGACTTTTCCGGCGGTGCGCCGCAGGGTTGGGAGGCAAACTCACTGGCCGAATATGCAGTTGTCCCGCATCAGCAATTCTCCAATACGTCCGGTAAGAATTCCAGCGACATTGCCCTTGTTATTGACGCCATGGACATCCTGCATACCGACAGGTTCAGTGGGTTTGTACTGGTGTCGTCGGACAGCGACTTTACGCGCCTCGCCAGCCGAATTCGCGAGCAGGGGTTGGATGTTTACGGAATTGGTGAGCGTAAGGCTCCAAAGGCGTTTGTAGCTGCATGTAACAGGTTCATTTATATAGAAAATATTGAAAAGCCAGAATCTGGCCCCCCTAAATCCCAAGAGGCTAGAACTGTGAAGTTAAAACAAGAGTTGAATCATGCATACCAACTAATCCGCAATATTGTTCTAAACACCAATGAAGCCGATGGTTGGGTTAGTTTATCCTTTGTAGGAAGCCAATTGGGAAAGATGTATCCGGATTTTGATTCCCGTACATACGGCTACAATAGACTTAGCGATTTGGTTCGAGCCATAGATCGCTTTGAGGAAAATAATCTCAACGGCGGCTTCAAGATCAGGTGCAAGGAAGGCTGAGACGAAATTGCAGAGTGAAATTCCGGCCTTGCTAGTTCCCCGGCCGTGTTGCCCCCGTGTCTGACCGCGGAGACCGGACTCGCAAAACAGGGGTGTTGGCCGAGGTGGTGTTACTTCGGCTTTCTCGCCAGACCACAAACACACCGGATGCGATGATGACGCTGGCGCCGACGGCGACCCAAACGTCAGGCTTTTCCCCAAAGAATGTCATACCAAATATCGTAGCCCAGATAATCTGGCTGTATTGGCTGGGTGCGACAACGCCAGCTGGCGCCGCGCGATAGGCAAGGATGATCAGGTGCTGTGCTATTACTGAAAAAACGCCAACCATGGCCATCATCCCCAAGTGCAACAGTGAAGGGGGCTGATAAACGGCGGGTTGCGCAATACTCATTACGCCAATGGCAAGCAACATGGGATAGAGGATCAAAACTGCTGATCTTTCCTCGTTCCCGATCTTGCGTACCAAAACCGAAGCAAAGGCGCTGCAAAATGCAGCGGTCAGGGCAGCGACATGGCCAATGGTGATTTCGGTCGCTCCAGGGCGCAGAACAATTAAAACTCCAATAAGGCCTACGCCGACGGCCGCCCAACGCTGAGCCCGGACCACCTCGCCTAGAATAGGGATCGATAGGACAGTAACGATCAGCGGAAACGAAAAAAGCAGCGAATAGACTTCGGCCAGCGGTAAAACGGAAAAGGCGTAAAATGCGCAGGACATGGCTGTAAGCATCAGACCCGAACGAAGCAAAACCAGCCACGGGTGACGCGGCATAAAATTTCCTGTTGTCCGATCAGTCAAGATCGATACTGCCATGGGGACAAATGAAAATAGCGTTGCGAAGAAGATGATCTGCAGCACTGAGTATGTGGCGCCCAAAACCTTGATCAGCGCGTCGTGGCTAGCAAAAACAGCGAACCCTAAAAATGCGAATCCAAGTCCCCTGAGGATTGTATTTTGAGTGCTCATGTTCGAAGCCTCGGGCGATATATCGGCGTTACAGGCGCCTGCTCTAGCAGATCGTCGGATTTTCGGCTGTCTTCGCGTTTGCTTAAACCGATTTTGTCGAGGCGTGTAGCCCCTATTTTATCGCTAACATATCAAACCCGCTATGATCTGGTGTCATCGCAGTATCGGTGGTGCGTCTTTGGGTTGTCGGGCGGATTGGACGCCGGCCTTCATCCCGACTCCGATCCGCCTGGCCAAGGCGACCCACGGTGTGGCAGTTTCCGGCGGTAGCATTTGGTTGGCGACCTCTTCGAACAGGTCTAGCCAATGGGCGAACAATTCAGGTTTCACGTCGGGCCGTTCGATATGGACCCGTTGCGGGTTACCGTCATAGCTGCGTTCGAACAGGATGGCGTTGCGCCAGAAGGCGGCGATCTTTTCCTCATGCGCGTGCCATTCGTGAACATGCTTGTTGAAAACGGGGCCCAGCATCGTGTCCTCGCGTACGCGGGCGTAAAAGGCGTGGACCTGCGCGTTGATCTGTTCAGGCGTTGCCGGGAAGCGTGGAGTCAGGATGGGTCTGGTCATAATGGTACTAATTTAGGCTCTGTACTGGGCCAATACCTGGTTTTGATGCTAGGCGACAGGAGTGGTTTTGTCGCGCGGCTCGGGTGTCAGCAGGTGCCTTAGCAAGGCCACCGGGTGGGCCCGCAGGCTGAGGCGCGTAGCCACGTAATCCTCGACCACCTGTTCACCCAGCGTCATCTGGGGTAGGTAGGCTTCGGGCTCATCCAGCGCCTCGCCCTCCAAATCCAGCGAGAACAACGGCAAAGGTTTGGCGGTTGCTATCGCCTTGGCCTGCCACAAAGCTTCGCGCCGTGTCAGGTTGCATGCGGCGAAAGCATCGGCCTCGGCCAGCCGTTCGATCACCGGCGGCCCCAGCCCGGCGCGGCGCCAGACATCGTCGACTTCGGTGTAACCGTTGCCGCGAGCTGCGGTCAGCCAACTGGCATCTTCTTCGCTTAGGCCCTTGATCTGGCGAAAACCTAGCCGCAGGGCTAGCCCGCCATGGCCGTCGGGTTCCATCACATTGTCCCAGAAACTGGCATTGATACAGACCGGGCGCACCTGAACCCCATGTTCACGCGCGTCGCGTACGATCTGGGCCGGGGCATAGAATCCCATGGGTTGAGAGTTCAGCAGCGCACAGGCGAAGATGCCGGGGTGATGGCATTTGATCCAGGCCGAGGCATAGACCAGCAGCGCAAAGCTAGCCGCATGGCTTTCGGGGAAACCATACGAGCCAAAACCTTCGATCTGTGAGAAACAGCGCTCAGCGAATTCGTCGTCATAGCCGTTGCGCTTCATGCCGCGCAGGAACAGGGCGCGGAATTCACTGACATTGCCATGTTTCTTGAAAGTCGCCAGCGAGCGGCGCAACCGGTCGGCCTGTTCCGGGGTGAAACCCGCTCCGACAATTGCGATCTGCATCGCCTGTTCCTGAAAAAGTGGTACGCCCAGCGTTTTTCCCAGCACCTCGCCCAGTGCATCTGATGGAAAACTGACCTCCTCCTCTCCGTTCCGCCGTCTTATGTAGGGGTGGACCATGTCGCCCTGAATGGGGCCAGGGCGGATTATTGCGACCTCGATCACCAGGTCGTAGAAGTTGCGGGGCCGCATCCGAGGTAGAAAATTCATCTGAGCCCGGCTTTCCACCTGAAAAACACCAACCGAGTCTGCCTTGCAGAGCATGTCATAGACTTTGGGGTCTTCGGGCGGCAGCGTAGCAAGCGTATAGCTGGTCTGGTGGTGTTGCCCGATCAGATCAAAGGCCTTGCGAATGCAGGTCAGCATTCCAAGGCTCAGCACATCGACCTTCAGGATGCCCAGCGAGTCGATATCATCCTTGTCCCAACAAATGACCGTGCGGTCCTCCATTGTGGCGTTTTCTATAGGCACAAGTTCGTCCAGACGCCCCTCAGTGATGATGAAACCACCTACATGCTGAGACAGGTGGCGGGGAAAGCCGTCGATCTCATAGACTAGCATTAGAGTCTGTTTTAGACGACGATCTTCGGGATCAAGGCCGATCTCTCGCATCCTTTCTGCCTCAAGCCCTGAGGCTGAAAAAAAGCCCCAAAGCTGTGATGAAAGCGCCGAGATTGTATCTTCGGTCAAGCCCATGGCGCGGCCGACCTCGCGGATGGCGCGTTTTCCACGGTAGTGAACGACTGTCGCACAAAGGCCCGCGCGTTCCCGGCCATAGCGATCATAGATGTGTTGGATCACTTCTTCGCGACGCTCGTGTTCGAAATCCACGTCAATATCGGGCGGTTCGTCACGGGCCTCGGATACGAAGCGTTCAAAGACCATCGTTCCCATCTCGGGGCTGACCTCGGTGATGCCGAGGCAGAAACAGACGACTGAATTGGCTGCTGACCCGCGCCCCTGACATAGGATGTTGCGCGATCTTGCGAATTTGACGATGTCACGGACGGTTAGAAAATAAGGCTCGTATTTCAGCTTGGCGATCAGGGTTAGCTCATGCGCCAGCATGTTCCTCGCTTTTTCCGACGCGCCCGCAGGATATCGCCATTTAAGCCCTTCATGCGCCAGACGGCGCAGGCGTTCGGTCGGAGTTTCTTGTTCGCTACCTTCGCTTGGATACTCATAGCGCAGCTCATCCAGAGAAAAGGTAAGCTGTTCGCTGAGGTCATGGGCCCGGGCGACAGCGCCCTCATGACCCTTGAAAATGCGCAGCATTTCGGCCTTTGACCGCAGGCGCTGTTCGCCATTGGTCAGCGCCTCGCGACCCAACTCATCCACTTTACGTCGCAGACGGATGGCAGTCAGCACATCGGCCAGCTTGCGGCGGGAACCGTGATGCATCAGTGGTGCAGCGCTTGCGAGCGTTGGTATGCCAATATCCCTTGATTCAGTCTCTAACACAGAGAAAAACATCGCATCTGCGCCGTCATAACGGGGATGCATCAACAGATGTATCCGCCCAGAAAAGTGGCGCGCCAACTGTCGCGCTCGTTTCCGCCAAATACCCGCGCCGCCCGGTGATGGAGCAACCTGTGGCCAGAGCAGTAGGTGGAGGCCGTCTGAGAACTCCAGCAAATCTGCCAGGTGCAGGGTACAGTTGCCCTTTTGGGCACGCAGACGACCCTTGGAAATAATCCGGCACAGGTTGGCCCAGCCCTGCCGATTAAGAGGCAGGGCAGTGACGGTGGGTGCGTCAGTGAAGATCAGCCGCGCCGCCGGAATCAGACGCGGCACCGCATGGATAGGGAAAGAGGGCGGTTTGGGGATGTGACCGGGACAGGGTGGTCCGATCGGAGTATTCTGCGCCTCCCACTCAACCCGCTCGCGCACTTTGCGGGCAATCTCGCGCCCTTGAGTATGGGAACGAACGATTCCGGCTACAGAATTGTCATCAGCAACCGCGATGGCAGGCAGGCCCAGGGTGACGGCACGCTCCATGTACTCCTCGGGGTGTGAAGCTCCGGTGAGGAAGGTAAAGTTCGATGTGATCGACAGTTCGGCATACATACGATTCCATATTATATTCACGTTTTGTTCTTTTTCGAGTCCTTTAAAAAAACTGGTCGCTAAATGACGAACAAATCGAGCAGTTACGTAATTCGCTGCTTTGAAAGGTATCGGGCCGTCAGATGAAAGCCGTCCAAATCGAGTGTCAATTGACGAATATCGTTAAACAGGTCGGAAGTTGCAAACGCGCTATCCCTTTTTTAGAGACTGAAACACAAACAATCCGCGACGCCTTATTTGCGGCCCTAAAGAACCGCCAAGCAGGTAGATCACGCCTAAAGTTTGACTCGATGCATCCCACGGCGCGGCCGATCCTGGTCATCGGCCGGGGGATCATCAGTGCGGCTGGAGGTCAGCGCAAGGAACACATCCTCAAGATCCGCTTCCTCGGTTCGGACATCTCGGATGCGGATATTCGCGGCACGCACAGACTCCAGAACTTGTTCTGCAGTGGTTTGGGCGCTGTGGTAGTGCAAAACGAGGCAGCCATCATCGCGCAGAGCCGGTTTAACGCCTTCCGCCGCAGGTAGAACTGTAACTGGACTGTCTGGGACGATCACCATCGTGCGGCTATCCATACGTCCCAACAAGTTCGCAGTGCTGTCCTGCGCGATTTTTTCACCGTGATTGATAATGGCGATTTCGCCGCACATTTCCTGGGCTTCTTCCAGATAATGCGTAGTTAAGATGATCGTCATCCCTTGTTCATTAAGTTTGCGGATATTTGTCCACAACATCTGGCGCAGTTCGATGTCTACACCAGCAGTGGGTTCATCAAGAACAAGTACTTTGGGGTGATGCACCAGCGCCTTTGCCAACAGCAATCGTCGCCTCATCCCACCGGAAAGCGTACGCGCATAAGCGTCGGCCTTGTCACTTAAGCCAACTAATTCAAGAATTTCATCACTATGGCGTTCAGATTTCGGTACGCCGTAAAGACCGGCCTGGACCTCCAGCGCGCCGCGAGGTGTGAAGAAGGGATCGAGGTTGAGCTCTTGCGGCATAACGCCAATCGCTGAGCGTGACTGGCGCGGGTACTGATCCTGATCAAAGCCCCAGATCGATACGCGACCCGAAGACTTTACGACCAATCCCGCAAGAATGTTAATCAGTGTCGATTTACCTGCACCGTTTGGGCCCAACAGCCCAAAGACAGATCCTTTGGGGACTGTAAGATCGATACCCTTTAGCGCCTGTTTCTCAGGCTCGCCTTTGCTGCCGCGATAGGACTTGCACAGTCCTTCTATCCTGATTGCCGCATCGCTCATGTGGCTCTTGCCCCCAGTTTGCTCATCGCTCATAAACGCACCTAAAGCATGCCTGTTAAGGCTACAACCAATGAAGGATCACCAGCCGTGACCATCGAAGCGCCGGAAACCAAAATCGTCGAAACTTCCCAAGTTGCCTGTGATGGTGGCGAGGGCGCATTGGGCCACCCGCGCGTTTGGTTGCAAATTCCCGAAGACACTGGTTGGGTCGAATGCCCCTATTGCGACTGCAAGTACGTGTTGAAAGGCCGCGAGTCAGCCTGAATGCAAAATTCGATAGGGTGCTTTGCGCCATAATGACTGTTTCCTGACCGCGACCGTTAAAGGTCTGATCGGCTTGGCGGCCATTTTAAATAGCCGAATATCATCAACTTAACAAAGTCTTCGCCACATTGAGCACGCCAAAGTCTTGCCGTGATTCAATGGTAACTCGACCCCATATCGATGTGAGAGAGTATGATGACTGAGGTTTCAATCCAAGGCAATCAAAGCCCCGTATTCGGCTGGTTGGGTTTTGGCGTTGCAGCCATTTCGCTTATAGCAGCGCTTTTCGTTTTCTGGGCCGGACCATTTGCGCCCCAGCAATCCACAGGCGTTTCACTAGGAGAGCTTGCGGCAGAGATCGGGAAATCCACCTTACGGGCAGCTGCAGGCATTGAACAGCCTGAACCTATCGCACCAGCACGTGATCTGGATGATTATCTTCGCACAGGCGTCTCGATGTTGGGTGCAACTGCGATTGTCTTGTCGGTCATTGGTCTGTTGCGTCACGAAAGAATTCGCCCAGCCGTCGCCGGTATCGCGATCGGAACTGGTGCGATCCTCTTTCAGTTTTTCGCGTGGGCCTTTTTAGCTTTACTGGGAACGCTCGTTATTATGGCACTTCTGAACAGTTTTTCCGACTTTTTCACCGACACTTTCTCTGGCCTGTTTGGTGGTTGACGCGCGTTCTTGACTGGCCACTTGCCCGACCCTGTGGCAGAACCATCCCTGACTAACAGGGAGAGCGTGTATGAGCAGTTTCGGAAAAGGATGTCACCTGCATCTGATCGACGGATCGGCCTTTATTTTCAGGGCATACCACGCGCTGCCGCCATTAACGCGGAAATCAGACGGATTGCCCATAGGTGCAGTATCGGGCTTCTGCAATATGCTGCAGAAATATGTCGAGGCAAATGACGGGCCAGACGCGCCGACTCATGTCGCAGTGATTTTCGACAAAGGGTCACACACATTCCGAAACGAACTTTATGATCAGTACAAGGCCAACCGAGAGGCTATGCCGGAGGATCTGCGCCCTCAGATGCCACTTACGCGCGAAGCAACGAGAGCATTCAACATCGCCTGCAAAGAGCTTGAAGGCTACGAGGCCGACGACATCATCGCGACACTGGCTGTGAAAGCCCGCGACGCCGGAGGGCGCGTAACAATTGTCAGTTCCGATAAAGACTTGATGCAGCTTGTCGGTGGCGGCGTCGAGATGTTGGATGCTATGAAGAACAAACGCATCGACCGCGATGGCGTCATTGAGAAGTTCGGAGTAGGCCCCGAACGCGTGGTTGATGTGCAAGCTCTGGCTGGAGATAGCGTCGATAACGTGCCCGGCGCACCGGGGATTGGTGTAAAGACCGCAGCTCTGTTGATAAACGAGTATGGGGACCTTGAAACGCTGTTGGACCGCGCTGAAGAGATCAAACAGCCCAAACGCCGCCAGACATTGATTGACAAGCGCGATCAGATCGAACTTTCAAAAAAGCTTGTGCAGCTGGATGAAAATACCCCATTGGATTTCACGCTAGACGAACTAGAGGTAAGGGACCCAGAGCCGGATACGTTGATGAACTTCCTGGCCGAGATGGAGTTTCGCACCTTAACTAAGCGTATTGCAGACAAACTGGGTGTTGAATCGCCGGTAATCCCAGAGTTGCCCGTTGCCGAGGCGGAGGCGCAGGCAGAAGCTATTCCGTTTGACGCATCAAAATACGAATGCGTCCGGGACACCGTCGCTTTGCAAAAGTGGATCGATCAGGCTTACGAGCGGGGCTGGGTCGCCGTGGACACTGAAACGACTGGCCTGAACGAGATGACTGCCGATCTGGTCGGAATTTCGCTGTCTGTCGAGCCAGGTGAAGCTTGCTATATCCCGCTGACCCATCGTGACGGTTCCAGTGATGACCTGTTCGGTTCCGATGCACTTGCCGACGGGCAAATTGCGCTGGATCAGGCTCTAACGCTGGTAAAAACGATGTTGGAAGACCCATCCATCCTTAAGATCGGGCAGAACATGAAATATGATGCCAAGATCTTTTCACGCTATGGCGTCAATGTTGCGCCCATTGATGACACGATGTTGATGTCTTACGCGATGCATGGGGGCGAACATGGGCATGGAATGGATACCCTGTCCGAACGCTATCTGAGCCATTCGCCGATCCCTATCAAGCCATTGCTTGGATCGGGTAAGTCAGCGATCACCTTTGACAAGGTCCCGATCGACGAGGCTACAGCCTATGCCGCAGAGGACGCTGACATAACCTTGCGTCTTTGGCAGCAGTTCAAACCGCAACTGCACCAGTCTCAGGTGACAACCGTTTATGAGACGCTTGAGCGTCCGCTGGTTGCTGTACTGGCAAAAATGGAAATGTCCGGCGTCAAGGTGGACCGCGAAGTGCTGTCGCGCATGTCGAACGCCTTTGCACAAAAGATGGCGGCGCTGGAGGCCGAAATTCACGATCTTGCAGGCGAGAGTTTTAACGTCGGATCCCCGGCACAGCTGGGTGAAATCCTGTTTGACAAGATGGGACTTGAAGGCGGCAAAAAAGGGAAAACTGGAAAATACTCTACCGGAGCAGACATTCTTGAGGATCTGGCGACCGAGCATGAATTACCACGCCGCGTACTGGACTGGAGGCAGTTGTCAAAACTGAAATCGACCTATACCGACGCGCTGCAAACCCATATCAACCCAGAAACTGGGCGGGTTCACACGTCTTATTCCATAACCGGAGCAAATACAGGGCGTCTCGCATCGACTGACCCGAACCTTCAAAACATACCCGTACGCACGGAAGAGGGACGCCGCATACGCGAAGCCTTTATTGCCGAGCCGGGGAATGTATTGGTCAGTCTCGACTATAGCCAGATCGAATTGCGCATTTTAGCGCATATTGCCGATATTCAGGCTCTGAAGCAGGCGTTTTCGGATGGGCTGGATATTCACGCAATGACGGCGTCCGAGATGTTCGACGTGCCGCTTGATGAGATGACACCTGACATTCGCCGCCAGGCAAAGGCGATCAACTTTGGCGTAATCTATGGTATTTCGGGATTTGGCCTTGCGCGCAATCTTCGCATACCCCGGGCCGAGGCACAGGGATTTATCGACCGCTATTTCGAACGTTTCCCGGGGATTCGTCGGTATATGGATGAAACCATCTCATTTGCCAAAGAACATGGTTACGTACAGACGTTATTTGGGCGCAAAATTCACACACCAGAGATCAACGCAAAAGGCCCCCACGCAGGCTTTGCGCGGCGTGCCGCGATTAACGCTCCGATACAAGGAACGGCAGCCGATGTAATCCGACGCGCAATGGTAAGGATGCCGGCAGCAATTCAGGGACTGCCGGCCAAGATGCTTTTGCAGGTTCACGACGAATTGTTGTTCGAAGTGGCAGAGGACGCAGTTGAAGAAACCGTTGCCGCAGCACGAAAGGTGATGGAAGGCGCACCGGATCCTGCCGTCAAACTGGATGTAACGCTGACTGTCGATGCCGGACAGGGCGCAAATTGGGCCGAGGCACACTAGAAATCTGTGTTTATTTTTACCCTTTGGACATCCAGCCTAACGTGGTCTGAGTTACGTGGCTTGAAGGTGTATATTCTGCGCTGACCCAACCAGTGTATCCACTGGAGTCCATTAATTCGAACAAGGCTGCGAAGTCTGTTACGCCGTGACCGGGCTCTGAGCGATCCGGAGCTGCGCCAATTTGGGCGTGCGTGATCAAGTCCCTATAAGCATTCCAGACAGCGATAGCGTCCTTATGGATCATATGGGCATGAAAACTGTCATATTGCAGGCCGACATTCGGGCGGTTAACGCGATCCAAAACCTCGGCGGCCAGATCATAATTGTTCAGAAAATACCCGGGCTGCGAAACGGTGTTCAGAGGCTCTATAGTGAATTTTTGTTGCGGCGCCTGATCAGCGGCCCAGCGCAAATTTCGTACAAAGCTATCGAACGCATCGCGTCCGGATGCATAGCCTGACATGACATGAATAATCCCAGATCGCAGAGTCTCAGCGTATCTCAGGACGCGCTGAATATCTGTCCGGAACCGAGCCTCGCCGCCTGGAACAGCTGCAAAACCAGGCTGTCCACCGGTATAATTTGGTGGCGGCCCGTTTATCAACACCAGCTCTAACCCGTTGGCAAGTAGGGCGCGTCGTGTTTCTTTGGCGGCATATTCATGTGGAAACAGGATTTCGACTGCGTCGAATCCTGATTGAGCGGCAGCCGCAAACCTATCAAAGTAGGGCAATTCAGCAAAAAGCAGCGAAATGTTAGCAGCAAATCTTGGCATAGACAGCCCCGGTAACAGTGAAGCGAACTTAGCGACATACCGAATTCCTTGAAAGGGCCTGAAAACGACAGATTGTCGAAAATCGACCAGATCAACGGATTGAAATCGAACACGTTCTGTTTATCGCGGCGAATCATTTTTTCGGCGCCGCGTTAGCAAAAGGTCTGACTTCATGGCGATGAGCCCCGACCCCGTTCGCGGGAACCCAGTTGGTTGGTCTGGCGTACGAAAGTCTGCTTTGTCAGGCAACAGCTTAGCTGTGGCATCCATGTTGACCTGGGCCGCGGGGTTTCCGGCGGCAGAGATCCTGTTGCAGACTTGGCCGCCTGTTGCACTGCTGGCTGCAAGGCTGGCACTGGCGGTAACTGTTATGATCCCGATTTGGGCGTTGATTGACGGCCCTAGCCGAGTTGTTGCCGCCCGTTGGGGCCATGCAATGTCTATTGGAGGATTTGGGCTTGGATGCGGAATGTATCTGATCATTCTGGCGCAAAAGCTGACTGACCCTGTCACCGTTGCAATAATAGCATCTTGCGCGCCTTTGACGGCGACTTTACTGGAACTTTTTTCAGGCACACGCCGATTAAAGTGGAACTTTGCGCTGGGCGTGATTGTTTCGATTTTCGGCGGTCTGATCGCAACAAGTGCTGTAGCCCCGGCACAATTGGGGCTGGGTGCTATTTGCGCGGTTGTGTCAACAGCGTTATTTTGTTGGGCTAGTATGGCGACAGCTCGGGATTTTCCAGAGCTTAGCCAGACCGGCCGAACCACAATAACTTTTGTCGGCGGGTTATTGATGGCGTCTGCGCTTGTGTTTGTTTCGGCTTATTTCGGTTTTGATGTTTTACCTAAGACAGCTTTTGACGCACAGCAGGCCGGGATGCTGTTGATTTATGCATTGATATCAATGGGCCTTAGCCAAGTGTTTTTTATAGCATCCGTTGGAAAATTGGGTGTAGCCTTATCTTCGTTTCATATCAACATCGCGCCATTTTACGTGATGGTGATCATGGTTGTTTTGGGAGATGAGTGGAACTGGACCCGTGCCTTGGGCGCCGGCATTGTCGCGCTGGCTGTTGTTTTGGCGCAAGATCGGGGTGCGTGAGCAACGGTTTAGTCTGCTGCCGGCAGTTGATCAGACGGGATCAAGTCAAAAAAAGCACCATCGGACCAAACACCAAACCAGCCTTCGTTGTGAGTGCCGACTTCGACAAGTCTGTAAAAAGTCTTGCGGTCGATGCGTGCTTCGAGATTTGCGCGAACCAGAATATATGTCGATGGTTCTTCCGTCTCCGGATCAATGACAATTCGGATAGGATGATTGCTTCCTGCCCGGGCAGTGTCGCCAACTTGGGTTACGAAAGTCAGTGTCTGCGCCTCTCCTTCGCCGTTTCTGTCGAAATCAACGGCGATAAACGGCGCGTCCTCAACAGTGATTCCCACCTTCTCGACCGGAGTGACTAGGTAATAGTCGTTGTTTTCTTTCTTAAGAATTGAAGAAAAAAGCTTAACAAGCTCGAACCTTTCGATGGGCGATCCTAAATAACTCCAAGAGCCATTTTTTGCGATCCGAATGTCCAGATCACCACAAAACGGAGGATTCCATAGGTGAACAGGCGGTAAACCGGCGATTTTGGCCGCATTTACTGATGCCACAAGACCATCAGGCGAAGGTTTCACGGGTTTTTGTCCGCTCATTGCTTTTGCCATTTCCTCACAGCGCGATACACTTCAATCATATTCGTCCACGGAAGGGAAACTCATGACCGAACCTGCCGACCTCGTAGCCGAGATCGAAGCGTTGGAAAACAAGTTGCAAGAGGCCAAGTCCTCGATCACCCGGCGCTTTATCGGGCAGGAAAGGGTCGTGGACCTTACCCTGACCGCTCTTTTGTGTGGGGGGCATGCGTTGTTAATCGGGCTGCCCGGTCTTGGCAAAACGCGACTTGTCGAAACGTTGTCGACTGTGATGGGCTTGAATGGCAACCGAATTCAGTTCACTCCAGACCTGATGCCAGCCGATATTCTGGGGTCAGAGGTTCTGGATACGACAGAAGACGGAAGTCGACATTTCAGGTTTATTCCTGGCCCGATTTTTTGTCAGTTGCTAATGGCGGACGAGATCAACCGGGCCAGCCCAAGAACGCAATCTGCACTGTTGCAGGCAATGCAGGAACGCACAGTCACAGTCGCCGGCGAGGATCGGTCTTTAGGAGTACCATTCCATGTACTGGCTACTCAAAACCCAATTGAACAAGAAGGCACCTATCCGTTGCCCGAGGCCCAGCTGGACCGCTTCCTAGTGCAGGTTGACGTTGAATATCCGGATCGGCAAACCGAGCGAGATATCCTTTTGGCCACCACTGGGGTGGAGGAAGAAGAAGCGCATCAGATTTTCACCAAAGAAGAGCTATTGGCAGCGCAGGTCGTATTGCGGCGCATGCCTGTCGGGGAATCGGTGGTTGAATTAATTCTTGATCTTGTTCGCGCCTTTCGTCCCGAAGAGGATGGCGCGTCCGAGCGTGTGATGGAGACAGTGGCTTGGGGTCCCGGCCCACGTGCTGCACAGGCGTTGATGATGACCGTTCGCGCCCGGGCAATGTTGCAAGGTAGGTTAGCGCCCAATGCCGAGGATGTCTTGGATATGGCTCGACCGGTTCTAAGCCACAGAATGGCGCTGAACTTCGCTGCCCGAGCACGTGGTGACAGCCTTGCCGATCTAATTGAGTCAACCGCTGCCGGATTGGTACGCACCGAGGCAGCGGCGTGAATGCGGCCTTGACACTTCGCGAAAGGTCAGAGGCAGAAGCGTCCCGCTTGCCGCCTCTTTTGGCGCGAGCCGAGCATTTGGCCGGTACGGTTCTGCTGGGCGATCACGGTAGGCGTCGCGCAGGTCTGGGTGATGATTTCTGGCAGTACCGCCCGGCTCAGATCGGTGACAGCCGCAGGATGATTGATCATCGACGCTCAGCCAGAGGTGACCAGCAATTCGTGCGGGAAAGAGAATGGCAAATCGCCCAGTCGATCATGCTGTGGGTCGATCAGGGAGCGTCCATGCGGTTTGCTTCAGACAAAAACCTGCCAACCAAATCTGATCGTGCCCGATTGCTGGGGCTTTCCATTGCGATTTTGTTAGTGCGCGGCGGCGAACGAGTCGGGCTGACGGGCACTTCGTTGCCTCCGCGTCGTGGCAATGCTCAAATAATCCGATTGGCAGAAGCGCTTTCCGAGGACTCCGACGTTGATTACTCACCGCCGGAACACAAAGCTATGATCCCGCACGCCCGCGCTGTGTTCGTTTCCGACTTTCTTGGGCCAATGGCCGAGGTAGAGCTGGCCCTGACAAAGGCCGCCGATCGCGGAGTGCGCGGCCTTTTGCTGCAGGTTCTGGACCCAAATGAAGAGTCCTTCCCCTATCGTGGCCGCACGATCTTTGAAAGCGTCGGTGGGACGACACGGCATGAGACACTCAAGGCCGGAGACCTGCGCGACCGCTATTTGGAGCGTCTCGCCCGGCGAAAAGACGAGTTGACCCGGTTATGCCGCGCCACCGGTTGGCAGCTGGGTCTGCATCACACTTCTGACAGTGCGCAAGCGGCCCTGTTATGGCTTTACCGAGCTTTGGATGGGGGCCCGCGATGACCGTTTTGGCAGGGATCGGGTTTACAGCACCGTGGGTTTTGCTGGGTCTGCTAACCCTGCCGATTCTTTGGTTGGTGTTGCGCGCGGTGCCGCCTGCACCGGTGCGCAGGTTGTTTCCCGCGGTCACGTTGTTGTTGGGCCTCAAAGATGACGAAAGCGTATCCGACCGCACACCGTGGTGGTTATTACTGCTGCGGATGCTGGCCGCGGCGGCGATAATTATTGGTTTGGCGGGTCCTGTACTCAACCCGTCTCGGGATCAGGCCGGATCAGGCCCTCTTTTGTTGGTTCTGGATGCGAGCTGGGCGGGTGCAACGCGTTGGCCATCAGTCTTAGACCAAATTGATGTTCAGCTTACCGAGGCCGGCCGCGCTGGTCGGCCCGTATCGATCTTGCGGTTAACCGAACCGGAGGCTCCAGTATTTCAGGCCGCTGAGACTTGGCGCACACGCCTCCCCGGACTGGTCCCACAACCCTGGCAGCCTGGCGCAACGCAAGTCGAGCAATCCATTCAGGCTTTAGAGCAGGTGGAAGACACTTTTGATACTTTTTGGTTCAGCGATTGGTTAAATTACCCCGGTCAAGAAGAGATTTTGAAGGTATTGCAGGCAAGCGGAGGGGTGACCGTCTTTCGGCCGGCGGCACCGGTTACTGCGCTATTGCCTGCTACCTATCAAGACGGCTTGATCCAGTTGACAGCAATGCGGGCTGAACCCGGCCCGACTGCCAATATCACTGTTCTGGCGCAAGGCCGCGACCCGGCTGGTGCCATGAGAGTGCTGCATTCGGTTGAAATGGTTTTCGAAAGCGGTGAAACAAAAGCGCAGAGCGAATTGGCGCTGCCGTCAGAATTGCGAGCCAGAATAACTCGCTTTGAAATTCAGGGCCAACGCTCTGCTGGAGCGATTACGCTAACGGACGACAGCTTGCGCCGACGTGAGGTCGCTCTGATTGCCGGGACACTTAATCGCGAAGGTTTGGAGCTGTTGTCTCCGCTGCATTACCTAACCCAGGTTCTGCGCCCGACGGCGGATTTTGTGGATGGCGGGTTGCTTGAGGTTCTGCCTGCGAATCCAGATGTAATTGTATTGGCCGATGTTACGCGATTGGCTGAGCCCGAGCAGGAGGCTTTGGTCGAATGGGTCGAACAAGGCGGTTTGTTATTGCGGTTTGCCGGTCCCAGAATGGCAGCAAGCGATCTTGGTCGCGACGAAGAAGATATATTGCTGCCCGTTCGCCTGCGAAGTGGGGGCCGGTCTGTCGGCGGTGCAATGAGCTGGGGAGAGGCCAAGGGACTATCGCCCTTTCCCGAAAACTCCCCATTTTACGGATTGCAGGTGCCAAGCGACGTGAACGTGTCAACTCAAGTCATGGCGCAGCCAGACCCTAATTTGGCTGATCGAGTAATTGCGTCCTTGACGGATGGAACGCCGTTGGTCACGCGAAAAGCGCTGGGCTTGGGTCAGGTGGTTCTGTTCCACGTCACGGCGGACGCGGAATGGTCAAGCCTGCCGCTTTCGGGTCTATTTGTCGAAATGCTGGACCGGCTCGCGGTTGCATCTGCTGCAAAGTCACGACAGGTGGAACAATTGCAAGGCACGACGTGGGAACCTGTTCAGGTTTTGGACGGATTCGGATCGTTGTATGATGCAGGAAGCCTGCCGGGTGTAGACGGCGCACAATTGGTTGAGGGGGAAATTGGTCCCAATTTGCGACCGGGACTTTACGAGAGCGGCAAAGAAAAAGTTGCCCGCAACGTTTTATCCGAAGACAGTGTTCTTCGTCCTGCGGTATGGCCCCCTGATGTTCCAATCAAAGGTCAGGAGGTAAGCTCTGAAACTCCGATAGGCGGCTTGCTGATGAGCTTGGCGCTAATCTTGCTGACAATCGATGTATTCGCTTCACTAGCCCTGTCTGGCAGACTTTGGATAGCGCGAACCGCGGCGGTCCTTTTAGGCGGAATCTTGGTTGTTTCAGAGGCGCACGCGCAAACCCCTGAAGAAACAGATTTCGCCCTTGGCGCAACGCAGGAATTGGTTCTAGCCCATGTCCTGACCGGAAACGGGCAAGTTGACGACATCGCTTTGGCCGGAATGAGAGGATTGGCTCAAACACTCTATTTCCGTACCTCGGTTGAACCTGCAGAACCAATCGGCGTGGACTTGGAGCGCGACGAACTTGCTTTTTTTCCGCTGCTTTATTGGCCGATCACCCCGGATCAGCCGCAGCCATCAGCTGAGGCATACGCCAAGCTCAACAACTATTTAAGATCAGGAGGGATGATACTGTTTGACACGCGAGATGCCGATATCGCGGAGTTTGGAGCTTCAAGCCCCAACGGACGCAAGCTTCAGCAGCTTGCGGGACCCCTGAGCATCCCGTCGTTAGAACCTGTACCGAGTGACCATGTGCTTACACGGGCTTTCTATCTGCTTCAGGATTTTCCAGGCCGATATGCGGGTAACGGTGTCTGGGTTGAAGCTGCGCCGCCAGATGCGGAACAAATCGAAGGAATGCCCTTTCGCAACCTCAATGACAATGTCACCCCGGTCGTTATCGGCGGCAACGACTGGGCCGGTGCATGGGCAGTGGACCGAAACGGTCAGTCCTTGTTGCCAGTGGGTCGGGGATATGCTGGGGAACGGCAGCGTGAACTGGCGAATAGATTTGGAGTCAATCTGGTGATGCATGTTCTGACTGGCAACTATAAGTCCGATCAGGTGCATGTGCCCGCCCTTTTGGACAGGTTGGGACAATGACTGGAACCGTAATTTTCGATCCTCTGATCCCCTGGCCCGCATTGTTGGCCGTTGCAGCAGTTGCGTTGACCGGTGTTACGCTGGCTCTGTTGCGTGGGTTGTCAGGATGGGCCTTGCGTGGATTGGCCGCCCTAATACTTGTCGCGGCTCTGTCTGGCCCGGTTTATCAAGTCGAAGATCGGTCCCCTCTGACCGATATCGTCTTGATGATCGAAGATCAAAGCGCCAGCCAAACCCTGTCTGACCGCGCGGATCAAACTATACAGACAGCAGATGAGCTCGCAGCGGAGATCGAAATCCGCGACAATACTGAGCTGCGGCGCATTCGCGTAGGTGATGGGGACGGAGACGAGGGTACCCAGATTATGGCGGCGCTGAACGCGGCTTTGGCGGAAGAGCCGCGTGCCCGAATTGCCGGAATTATCCTTGTCTCAGACGGCATTGTGCATGATGTTGATCAAGCTCCAGATTTGCCCGCACCGATGCACCTTTTGCAAACTGGACGTACAGGAGACTGGGATCGCCGTCTTATCGTGCGCAACGCCCCTGCCTTTGCCATTATCGACGAGCCGATAACTCTGACCTTGCGTGTCGAAGACAGCGGAGCGGCACCTGCTGGCGCCGGTAGCGCCCCACTTGAGATTTCGGTGGACGGATCGGAACCGGAACGTTTCAACATCCCAATTGGTGTTGATGTCGAACTGCCAGTCACGTTGCCCCACGGAGGGCGCAACGTGATTCAATTCACTGTTCCCGAAGCTGAGGGTGAGCTGACCGATCGTAATAATACTGCTCTGATCCAGATGAATGGCGTACGCGACCGTTTACGAGTGCTGCTGGTGTCGGGCGAACCTCACCCGGGCGGGCGGACTTGGCGGAACCTGCTGAAATCCGACAGTTCCGTCGATCTTGTGCATTTCACCATCCTTCGTCCTCCGGAAAAGCAGGACGGCGTGCCAGTGGATGAGTTGTCCTTGATCGCATTCCCAACGCGTGAGCTGTTTTTGGAAAAGATCAACGATTTCGACCTGATCATCTTCGACAGATATAAGCGACGCGGCATTCTACCGGCAATTTACCTTGATAATGTGACCAATTACATCAACGACGGTGGGGCGGTTCTGATCGCGGCGGGACCGGATTTTGCGACGGCCGACAGCATCTTCCGATCGCCTCTGGCACCGGTTTTACCGGCGCAGCCTACAGCACGAGTTATAGAGGAGCGGTTTGTCCCGATGGTAACCGAAACGGGTGATCGTCATCCTGTAACGTCGGACCTGGGTGAATCCGATGACTGGGGCGCTTGGTTGAGGCAGATCGATGTAAGCCACCGTTCAGGCGAGCTGCTGATGACAGGTATCGAAGATCGCCCATTGTTGGTTCTGGATCGCGTAGGCGAAGGGCGCGTTGCGCTATTGGCATCTGATCATGCATGGCTATGGAGTCGAGGATTCGAAGGTGGTGGTCCGCAACTGGAACTTTTGCGGAGGCTGGCTCATTGGATGATGAAAGAACCGGAACTTGAAGAAGAAGCGCTCTGGGCCGAAGCCAATGGTCAGTCCATGCGCATAATTCGTCAAACACTGAGTGAAGAGGTCGGCGCGGTGACTGTAACCCGCCCTAATGGCGAGACGCTTGAGATCGAACTGGAGGAAGTGTCTCCGGGAAGATTTGAAGCGTTGTATTTCGGCCCCGAGATTGGCCTGTACCGTCTTAAGGAAGGTGATCATTCGGTAGTGATTGGCCTTGGTCCTGCCGCGCCCAAGGAGTTCGAGCGAACCATCGCGACTGACGAAGTTTTGAGTCCCATTTTGGCCAGCTTGCGCGGCGGTGCAATCAGGGTCGAAGAAGGTCTACCCGTCATCCGCAATGTCCGTCTCGGCCGCCCAGCAGCGGGTCGCGGATGGATCGGTCTGACCCCGCGCGATGCCTATGAAACTCGCGAGGTCACCCAAGCTGGATTGTTGCCACCGTGGTTGGTCTTGCTGATGACGGGTGGATTCTTGTTGGCAGGATGGTTGCGCGAGGGTCGTCGTTAAGTTGAAAAAAGCGGCTTAAACACTTTTTCACAGTCTGATCGGATGCTGTGTTCGGAATATTCCGGGACAGGTGAATAATGGGTCTTGCTGAAAAACTCGCAAAAGAACGGCGTGCACGTTTGGCCGCAGAACGTTTGCTGCACCTCAAAGAGGCTGAGCTTTCGGCCGCCAACCGCAAGCTGGGTCGTCGCGCTATGGCATTGTCCCGGCAAATCGATGAAACACAGGCAGAGGTGGAAAATGTCCGGGGTGAAAATGAAAAGGTCAAATCTGACCTGACAGTTGCAAACGCCAAGATAGAGGTCGCCGAACGTCGATTGTGGCATTCAATCCAGACCATTCAAGACGGCTTTGCCTTTTTTGACGGGGACAGCCGTCTGATCAGCGCCAATGCCGCGTATTTGAGCGTATTCCAGGGGTTGGATGAAGTAAGATCCGGAATTTCATATCACCGAATTCTTGAAATTCTGACCGATGAAGGGATCGTGGATATTGGGCAGGAGGTTGCAGCGGACTGGCAGGCCAGGATGCAGCGTCGATGGGCGCGTCCGAATCCCGAACCAATGGTGATTCAGCTGTGGAATGGACAATTTGTTCGGGTCATTGATCAGCGCGGGCATGGAGGCGACGTAGTCAGTCTTGCACTTAACATCACTTCGTCAGTCCGGAATGAGGCCGAACTGCGCACAGCCCGTGAAAAGGCCGAGGCCGCAAACCGAGCGAAATCTGTGTTTTTAGCCAATATGAGCCATGAAATACGAACACCGATGAACGGCATCGTTGGCATGAGCGAATTGCTAACAGAAACGCCGCTGAACGAGGAACAAAAGCTTTACGTGAACACGATCCGAAACTCGGGTGAAGCGCTATTGTCCATAATCAACGATGTACTTGATTATTCGAAAATCGAGGCGGAAAAATTAGCACTATATCAAGAACCTTTCGATCTGGAGCGCTGCATTCTCGAGGTGTCGATGTTGCTGCAGCCAAGCGTTCGTGAAAAAGGGCTCACGTTGCTTGTAGACTATGACCTGTTCCTGCCGACGCTGTTTGTCGGAGATTTAGGGCGTGTGCGGCAAATTCTGACCAACCTCATTGGCAATGCGGTCAAATTTACCTCGGAAGGTCACGTGCTAATCCGAGTGACTGGTGTACCAAACTTTGAAACGCAAAGTTGCGATGTTCATGTGGCAGTCGAGGACACCGGGATCGGCATCGAACCCGGCAAAATCCCACATATCTTTGGCGAATTCAACCAAGTCGAGGACGAACGTAATCGTCAGTACGAAGGCACTGGGCTTGGACTGGCGATCACAAAACGACTGATTGTGATGATGGGCGGTACGGTCTGGGTCGAGAGCGAGCCGGGTAAAGGTTCGTGTTTCGGCTTTCGTTTGACGCTGCCCACTGCCGAGGGTTTGCAGCCTACTCTGCCACGTCTGAATGATCACCTTAGTCACGTAATGCTTGTAGAAGATCTTGAGGCCAACCGCGCAATTCTTACCAAGCAACTGGGCAGATTGGGCTTGCGGGTCACTGTCTGCGAATCCGGGGCAGAAGTTTTCTCGACACTTGATGACTCTGTAGATTTGGTGCTGTGTGATCAAGAACTTCCAGACATGGATGGACTGGAGCTTGCCAAAGCGCTGCGCAGCCATGGTTGGGCAGAATTGCCAATTGTGGTGATGTCGGCAAATCCCAGCGTCTTAACCGCCGACTCTGCTCATCATCTGATCCAGAGTGTTTTGCAAAAGCCCATTCCCCGATCCGAACTTGTAGCTTGCCTAATGACCCTAAGTTCCTTCGACCGAGATTTCGGGAAAGAACAAAAATGGGAAGAAAACACAACTCTATCAAAGAAAAGCGCGTCGGTTCAAAGAAGCATGCGCGTTCTGGCCGCAGATGACAACAAGACAAATCAATTAATTCTCAAAAAGATGACAAAAGATATGGATATCGACATGCGTTTTGTTGCCAATGGGTTAGAGGTTATTGAAGCCTATGACGATTTCGCGCCAGATCTGATCTTTATGGATATTTCTATGCCAAAGATGGATGGAAAGCAGGCCACAGAAGAAATCCGCAGGCGCGAAATAGCCACCGGACGCAGAGTGCCTATTGTGGCGCTGACCGCCCATGCCATGGCAGGCGACGATCACGGCATTTTGGCGTCTGGTTTGGACCATTACCTGACCAAACCATTGCACAAGAAGCGGATCGTGCAGATTATAGTTGATAAATGCCCTAAGGACGCTCGCCCCGTTTTAGTTGAAAACAGACGCAGGAAATGGGACTGACACATGCCAAGTGATCGAGGCTTTCGCACCCGTGCACTGGGAGAGGTCGCAATACGCTGTGCTGATATGGGTGCAATGGTCGAATTCTACGAAACCGTAATCGGGCTAAAACGTCTCAGTGGAGACCACAGCAGCGCTGTCACTTTCTTTGAAATAGCCAAAGGATATGGCGGGCACACCCAAGTGCTCGCCCTATTTCACCATTCAGCTGCACCGCGCCCAGGATTGCATCCCTCAGGTAAGGAAAAACCGATAACAGGTCGGGGTTCATCCTTGCATCATATCGCTCTGTCGCTGCCCTTTTCAGAACAAGACGCGGTTATGCGTTGGTATGACAAAATCGGAATACCCTACCGGGTCGAGCAATTCGGCTGGATCGGATGGCGCGGAATATTCACCCAAGATCCCGAGGGTAATACAGTGGAGTTGGTAGCGTACGACCCTTCGATGCTGGATCACGCCGAATAAGGTCGAACAAAAACCGGCTGTTTTTTTTCGGACAGGTCTGGGCGGTATTCATATCCACCGGTGTCAAACTCCAGCAAACCTTCAGGATCGGTCAGACGGTTTTGAACAATGTACCTCGCCATTGCACCACGAGCTTTTTTTGCGAAGAAGCTGACAATTTTAGGGGTGCCCGTCTTATCTTCCATAAACACTGGCGTGATCACGTCGAGTTTGAGCGCCTTTCGGTCGATGGCCCCAAAGTATTCCTGACTGGCGCAATTAATGAGAACGTCCGAGTCAATATTCTGAGCCTGATCGTTCAAAGCTTTGCTGAGATGATCGCGCCAATATTCATAAAGGTTTTTGCCGCGACGGGTTTTCAGCCTGCTGCCCATTTCCAGTCTATAAGGTTGAATTGCATCCAATGGGCGCAACAAACCGTAAAGGCCTGACAAGATACGCAGATGATCCTGCGCCCAATCCATTTCGTCGTTATCCAACGAAGCAGCTTCAAGTCCCTGATAAGTGTCGCCTGCAAAGGCCAAAGCCGCCGGCCGAGTAGAGCAAATCTCTGGTGTTTCTGCAAATGCGCGAAAACGTTCCCGATTGAGTTTAGCCAGATCGTCACTGAGATCCATCAAACCTTTAAGGTTGCCCAGCGTCAGATTGCGCGCGGTCTTCGAAAGGCGAAAAGCATCATCCTGAAAAGCTGGTTCTGTCGGCGTTACGTTACGTTCCGACCAATCCAGCCGCTTGGCCGGGGAAATCACTATCAGCATATCCGATCTCTTTCTTGCCTGTCTTGCGGTATCTAGCCCGCTTGTCGCAACACGTCCAGAAATGCCGGGCCAAATCGTTCATGGCGTCTGTCGCCCAACACTTTTTCCAGGCCCCGAATATCATCAGGACGCATCTGAGCCACCTTAGCCAGCTGCGAGGCAGAGCAAGTCAGTGGTTTATCTATACCCTCGGACCCGCGCGATAGCCGCGACTGAACTTCAAGCAGCTGATCATAGATTTCACCGTGGCCCCTGCTCGCCAGTTTGCGACGCGCGGGATGCACTGGTTGAGCCTCCCCAGCTATAACCTCGAGAAAGAAGTTGCCGTAACGCTCGAGTTTCTTGGCGCCCACACCGCCGATCCGCGCCATTTCGTCCAACGTCAAAGGACGTTTCTCGGCCATTTCGATCAACGTGCGGTCTGGGAAAATAACATAGGCAGGTGCTCTGGCGGCTTCTGCGAGCGCACGGCGTTTCGCCTTCAAAGCCGAAAGCAATGGTGCGTTCTCTTCCGATACCATCGCCTTGACCGCAGGTCGCCGTCCAGCTTTGCGGATAGTATCTCTGCGAAGATCGATTTGCGCCTCGCCCTTCAGGATTGGTTTTGCGGCCTCGGTCATGCGCAGCGCGCCATGGCGGTCCGGGTCCGGGCGGATCAGATCATGCCCCATCATCTGTCGAAAAATCGCCTGCCACTGGGCGCGTGACCAGTCCTTTCCAATGCCATAGGTGGAAAGTGCATCGTGACGGCGAGACAGAATCTTATCTGTTTCAACCCCTAACAGGATATCGATCAGGTGCCCTGCACCAAACCATTCTTCGGTACGAAGAATCGCGGACAAAGCCATACGAACTGCGGTGGTGCCGTCGAAAATCTCAGGTGGGTTGTCGCACAGATCGCATTTGCCGCAAGGTTTGGCCTGTTCACCGAAGTAACCCAATAGAGTCTGACGTCGGCACTTTAATGCTTCGGCCAATCCAAGCAGAGCGTTCAGACGCGCATGATCGGCCATGCGCCGCTCGGTTGAAGCCAAACCTTCATCTATTTGAGAACGTCGCAGGCGGATATCATCAGGTCCAAAAAGGGTCAGGGTTTCCGCAGGGCCGCCGTCCCGACCAGCGCGGCCGATCTCCTGATAATATGCCTCGATGGATTTTGGCAGGTCCGCATGCGCGACCCAGCGGATATCGGGCTTGTCGATCCCCATGCCAAATGCCACGGTTGCGACCACAATTAGCCCATCTTCGCCTGCAAAACGAGCTTCGACGGCGCGGCGGTCTTCTGCCTCCATCCCGCCGTGATAGTGGCAGCTGTTATGCCCTTGCGCGCGCAACGCTTGGGCCAGAACTTCGGTCTTGTTGCGGGTTCCGCAATAAATGATGCCGGGTTGACCTTTGCGAGCGCCAGCGAATTCCAATATCTGCTTACGCGGCCCGTCTTTTGCTGCGAAAGCCAAATGGATGTTGGGTCGATCGAAGCCGCGAAGAAATTTGCTTGGCGTTGTGCCGTCGAATAGCTTTTCAACAATCTCTTCCTGCGTCTCCGTGTCAGCCGTGGCTGTAAAAGCAGCCAGCGGAACTTTTAACGCCCGCCGCAAGTCTCCTATACGCAGATAATCCGGTCGAAAATCGTGGCCCCATTGACTGACACAATGGGCTTCGTCAACCGCGATCAGATTTACATTGATCCGACGCAGCATTCCCAATGCGGACCCGGCTGCAAGCCTTTCGGGTGCCATATAAAGCAATTTCAGGCGTCCGGCGTCCAGAGCCTCCCACACGGCGTCGGTCTCCTCCGGTGTATTTCCAGAGGTCAGTGCCCCGGCGGTGACCCCTGCTTCTTGCAAACCGCGAACCTGATCCCTCATCAGGGCAATCAACGGAGAGATGACGACGGTAACCCCGTCTCGCATTAAAGCTGGCAATTGATAACACAGCGATTTGCCGCCACCCGTAGGCATGATCGCCAAAACGTTTTCACCTGCGGCAACGGCATCGACAATTTCTTCCTGCCCGGGGCGGAAGTCGTCGAATCCAAAGACATCTCGCAGCATAGGCGCGGCGTCGAACATGTGCGGGTTTGCCCTGTTCTATCTTCTATCTGCTCTTAAGACAGGACAATCACACACTCGGAATCTTCGAACAAGGGGTCAGTAAAAATAGACTGCGTTGTTTATCAAAATAATACGAAGCGCGTAGACTGCGATCAGCACCACCAATGGTGTCAGATCAAGCCCGCCCATGTTTGGCAGGAAACGTCTGATCGGGCCATAGATTGGCTCAAGTATTCGGTTAAGCCCATACCAGATTTGTGCGACCAACTGTTGATTCAGATTCAGAACCTGAAAGTTGATCAACCAGCTCATGATCACATGGGCCAGAATGATGAACCAGACAATGTCCAGTATCAGCAGAAGGATTTGGATCAGCGACAGCATGGGTACTCCGTTTTCACATTTGCTGAGACCTAAGCGCCTTAACCACAAAGAGCAAGTGTGAGGCAACAGAACGCTTGCGAATTGCATCAAAGACCCGTCTTATGAAACCCAGAAACCCGGGGCGGTTATGGCAGAGATTTCCAAGCGCAAGCGCATATGGGGCTGGTGGTTTTTCGACTGGGCCAGCCAACCATATCATACCCTGCTAGTGACCTTTGTATTTGGTCCATACTTTGCCGGGGTTGCCGCCGGGTATTTTTCAGGTACGGGTCTTGACGCTGAGGCTGCGGCCGCGCGCGCGCAAACTGTTTGGGCCAATTGTCTAACAATAACCGGTTTGATTATTGCTTTTGGCGCACCACTCCTGGGTGCGATGGCCGATGTTTCGGGTCGCAGAATTCCCTGGATTTTTGCATTTTCTGTCATGTACGCAGTTGGATCCGCGGCGCTGTGGTACACGATGCCGGACGGATCTAACATGTGGTTGATGCTTTCGGCATTTGGGTTTGGGTTTGTCGGCGCCGAGTACGCACTGATCTTTATCAACTCACAACTTCCTGATCTTGGCGACGACCGCGAAGTGGGCGAGATTTCCGGTTCGGGGTTTGCGTTCGGTTATTTTGGCGGGCTGATCTCGCTAGCGATCATGCTGACATTGTTTGTAGAACAGGCCAACGGCAAGACATTGATCGGGATGGATCCGATGTTCGGGCTGGATGCCACGTCACGGCAGGGTACACGATTTGTCGGACCGTTCACCGCAGGTTGGTTCACTCTGTTCATGGTGCCTTATTTCATGTGGGTTCGGGACGATTCACAATCCGAAAAAAAAGGTAGCGTCGGTGAGGCGCTGAGCCTGCTTGTCAAATCCGTGTCAAACCTGCGTTACCGGGTCAGTCTGGCCAGCTATCTGGGATCGTCCATGTTCTATCGCGACGCGTTGAACGGGCTTTATAGCTTTGGTGGAGTTTATGCCCGATTGGTTCTGGAGTGGGACCTGATCAAAATCGGCGTGTTTGGCATAGTGAGCGTTTTGGCGGCGGCTGCCTTTTCGTGGGTGGGCGGAAAGTTGGACAAGAAATATGGCCCAAAACCGGTGATCTTGGTGGCCATCTGGGTGTTAATCCTTGTCTGCACCACAATTGTTTCGATGAACCGGACGCAAATTTTTGGGATCGCACTGCCCGAAGGCTCTGGCCTGCCGGATTTGGTATTTTTTGGCTGTGGCGTATTGATTGGTGGCATGGGTGGCATTCTGCAATCTGCCAGTCGATCAATGATGGTTCGCCACACAGATCCCGAAGCACCGGTTGAAAGCTTTGGCCTTTATGGTTTGTCGGGTCGCGCCACGTCTTTTGCCGCACCAATGCTTATCGCAATTGCTACGACAGTTACCGGCAGCGCACGACTGGGGGTGTCTCCCATCGTTGTGTTGTTTATTCTTGGTTTAATCCTGATGCACTGGGTTAAGCCCGAAGGGGATCAGAGCAGATGATTTTACTACGTTTTTTTGTAATACTGACGGCGGTTTGCCTGGCTGCCCCAACGGTAGCACAGCCATTAGCAAAGCAGTTGTTTGGTGCCCAGAAAGTTGGTTCCAACCAAAAGGCGGCGGCTTTCGGCAGTTATTCGCGCGGATGTGCGGCCGGGTCGGTCCAACTTCCCGAAACTGGTCCGACGTGGCAGGCAATGCGTCTTTCACGCAACCGCAATTGGGGGCACCCACAAACTATCGACTACGTGCAAGATCTCAGCAAGTTTGCAGCGCGTCAGCCGGGGTGGAGCGGACTCTACATTGGGGATATCAGCCAACCACGCGGTGGACCCATGACATCTGGACATCGAAGTCACCAGTTGGGTTTGGACATCGATATCTGGATGTTGCCGGCCGATAATCTACGACTGTCGCGCAATGCGCGCGAAAATATTTCGTCTATCTCTTTGCGACGATCCAACGGAGCCTATGTAAACGGGAACTGGACCAAACAGCATCATGCTATTCTGCGCGAGGCAGCAAAAGACAAACGCGTAGCACGGATTTTTGTGTTTCCCGGCGCCAAAGTTGAGATGTGCAAAGAAGAGACGGGTAACCGTGCCTACCTGCGCAAAATCAGGCCTTGGTGGGGGCATCACTATCATTTCCATGTCCGCCTGAAATGCCCGCGCGGGTCACGCGGTTGCATCAATCAAGATCCGCCACCCAAAGGTGATGGCTGCGCAGAGGCACAGCAGTGGGTACAAAACATTCTCAACCCCCCGCCCCCTGATCCGAATGCACCGGCACCAAAAAAACGCGGTGAATATCGTTTGGCCGACCTGCCACAGCAATGCGCCTCAGTACTTCAGTCCAATTGATCGCCGCTCTGGTGTTGGCCGGATCGGTCGGCGCGGTGGACGTCAAAACAGCAACCCATCAAAACAGCTCGGCCTGGCAGTATGACGAGAGTTGGTTCGGCGGGTTTTCTGCCTTGCACATCTCGGACGACGGGAGCGAATTGATCGCTCTTTCCGATCGCGCAATGCTTGTTAAGGCTCGAATTCATCGGGATCAGGGGATAATAAGTGGCATTGAACTTCTTGAACATTGGCCTGTGCTGTCCAGCACCGGTGGATTGCTCAAGGGCCGAGCTGGTGACTCCGAGGGCATCGCGGTTGCCCAAAATGGTAGCTTTTTCATCTCATTCGAGGGCGTCCACCGCGTTGCCCACTATCCGTCATCACAGGAAAAGGCACATGTTTTGCCTCGACCGAATTTTTTTGGAGATCTGGAAGGCAACGGGTCTTTTGAAGGATTGGCAATCGACAAATTGGGGCGGGTCTATGCGGTGACCGAGACCAGTCGTTCGGCCCAAGGGGAAATACTTGTTTTTCGATGGGATGGGCACAACTGGGATACTCCATTTGGCCTCCCGCCACGAGGAAGATTTAAGCCGGTCGCGGCTGATTTCGGGCCGGATGGGCGCCTTTATGTTTTAGAGCGTAGCTTTTCACCTTTTGGTTTTCGATCCCGTCTTCGACGGTGGAAGTTGAATGAGGATGTTGCCGAAGCCGAGGACACTTTGTTTGAAACCGGAAATGGTACACATGACAATTTAGAAGGATTGTCGATTTGGAAGGATAGAAATGGGCAACTGCGGGCCACGATGATTTCGGATGACAACTTTTTGGCTCTGCAGAGCACTGAGCTGGTAGAATACCTGCTGCCGGATTGACAGGCGCCTGACAAGGGTCTAAATGCACGGCCTGCCTTGGGATGAGTCCGGGGCCAAGTCGCCGCCACCTTGTCAAAACGGGCACCAAAACATGCAACGCGCTTACATTCCCGGCATCATTGCCATGGCCTCTATCGTTGTGGCCTCAAACATTCTGGTCCAATTCCTGATCTTCGACGGGCTTTTGACTTGGGGTGCTTTCACCTATCCGCTGGCCTTTTTGATAACCGATATCATGAATCGCGTTTACGGCGTGGGTCCGGCCCGCAAGGTTGTGTTGGCAGGTTTTGTCACCGGCATCGTCTGCTCGCTGATCGGCAGCCAGATCATGCTTCAGGGTGATGGCTTCACCTACGCCGCGGTACCTCTGCGGATCGCAGTTGCCTCGGGTACGGCTTTCTTGATCGCGCAACTGACGGACGTCACAGTGTTCAATTCGCTGCGCGGCGGCCGCTGGTGGCGCGCGCCGCTTGTCTCGACGTTGGTCGGATCGGCGCTGGACACCGCGATCTTCTTCACTTTGGCCTTCTCGGCCTCGGTCACCTTCTTCGGCGCAAACGCTGATGCCGCGATTAACTGGGCGTGGGAACCTATGCCGTTCATGCTGTCCGGCCCAATAGCGCCATTGTGGGTGACGCTGGCCTTCGCTGACTGGCTAGTCAAACTCTCGCTGGCTCTGATCGCCCTGATCCCGTTCAAAGTTATCGTTGGGCGGCTCACGGCTCAGCCTGCTTAAAAAAACGCTTTGAGAATGGCACAACTTGTGTCAGGCTTACAATTAACCGCAACAGATAGAAAAGGAGGTGATCCAGTGTCGAGAAAGAGATTGGAGAGAGGTGTCGGAACAACCGGGGGGATCGCCTGTTAGGGCAGCCCTTGGCGGAGCGCTCGCTCCGGCTGGTCGATTGATCTAACCGACCCGACCTCCTGAACTTTCGAAGGGCCGTCCCGTTGGGGCGGCCCTTTCTGTTTATGTCTGGCCCTTGTAAAGTCGCTCCAATGTTGCGCATCAACGACAATATCACACTACAAGATTGGGAAATAACCGAGAGCTTTGTGCGCTCATCCGGTCCCGGCGGGCAAAACGTCAATAAAGTCTCGACAGCTGTCGAATTGCGGTTCGAAGCCGCGCGCTCACCATCTTTGCCGGACTCGGTTAAAACTCGGCTGAAACGTTTAGCTGGGCGGCGCTGGACTAAAGAAGGCGCGATTATCATCCAATGTGAAGAAACCCGATCTCAGGCCCGTAACCGTGAGATTGCCCGCGCGAGACTGACCGAGTTGATCACCCGCGCGTTAGTGAAACCAAAGCGACGCATCGCCACCAAACCCACTTTCGGGTCTGTTAAACGTCGACTGGCGGCAAAAAAGGCTCGATCGGATGTGAAAGCGTTGCGCGGTAAGGTCTCGGAAGATTGATCTGGTAGTTTCGCTGTGCCTTGCTAGTCTGATCGCGCAAGGGAGAGCAAGATCATGAGGTTAGAGGGAAAAACCGCAATTGTTACCGGCGGCGCGTCCGGTTTCGGTGCTGGGATTGTGCAGAAGTTCCTGTCCGAAGGCGCGCAGGTAATGATTGCTGATATAAATCGCGACGCGGCCGAAGTTCAGGCAAGGCAACTTGGACCGAATGCAATAGCTCAGTTGGTGGATGTAGCGGACCCAGGTTCGGTGCATGCTATGGCAGACACAGCGCGGGATCGATTCGGTCACCTGGACATACTTGTGAATAATGCCGGCGTAACTCACCTGCCGATGCCGCTGGAAGAGGTCAACGAAGAAGACTTTGACCGCGTCTTCAACGTGAATATGAAATCCGTCTATCTGACTGCTCGTGCTTTTGTGCCGGCGATGAAAGCGCGGGGGGCAGGTGCGATACTAAACGTGGCCTCGACAGCAGGCCTGTCACCTCGCCCAAACCTAAACTGGTACAACGCCTCAAAAGGCTGGATGATCACAGCGACTAAAACGATGGCTGTAGAACTGGCCCCGTCAGGTGTGCGTGTGAATGCAATCTGCCCTGTGGCTGGGGAGACACCTTTGCTTAAGTCCTTCATGGGAGAGGACACGCCTGAAATGCGCGCCAAGTTTTTGTCGACCATCCCGCTGGGCCGGTTTTCGACGCCCGAAGACATGGCAAATGCAGCATGTTTCCTCTGCTCCGACGAGGCCAGTATGATCACCGGCACCGCACTTGAGGTCGACGGCGGTCGATGTATCTGAGGATAGGCGCAATATGACCCCGGGATCCAGAAACCTGATCACCGATGTTCCCGGCCTTTTAGTCGGAAACGCGGAAGACCACGCGCTGAAGTCCGGAACCACTGTTCTAACTGCCGCAGAGCCGTTTACCGCTTCTGTACATGTCATGGGCGGTGCACCGGGGACTCGGGAAACAGACTTGCTCGCTCCGGATAAGTCGGTGACACGCGTCGACGCAATTGCGTTGTCCGGTGGATCAGCATTTGGCCTGGACGCCTGTTCAGGTGTGTCAGATGCACTTTACACCCAAGGCCGCGGCTTCAATGTCGGGAACGCGGTTGTTCCAATTGTGCCCGGCGCGATCTTGTTCGATCTTTTAAACGGTGGCGACAAAAGTTGGACAGAAAACCCCTATCGAGCGTTAGGGCGCGCCGCGTATTTGACCGCTGCAGAGGACTTTCGCCTTGGTACCGCTGGCGCAGGTACCGGGGCACTGGCGGCGATGCACAAAGGTGGTCTTGGCTCGGCTTCCTTGCAGTTGGAAAGCGGTGTAACGGTTGGTGCGCTTGTGGCGGCTAACCCTTTGGGTAGTGTGACTACACCGGGGAATCGCCACTTCTGGGCCGCACATTTCGAAATTGGATCTGAATTTGGTGGTGTTGGCCCTGATCCGAGTTCAGGTCTGGGCCCAATTCCAAAAAGCCTGAAGGCACAGGCAATGCACCCCGCATCGCCGGAAAAAGCCAATACAACGATTGCCATCGTTGCGACAGACGCCGCCTTATCCAAACCGCAATGTCAGCGTTTGGCTATGGCGGCCCACGACGGGATCGCCCGAGCAATTATGCCTTCTCACACTCCGGGTGACGGCGATCTGGTTTTTGGGATCAGTACCGGATCGCAAGAGGTTGAAGAAGGGGCCTTGGCTTTGATTGGGCATTCCGCGTCGCTTTGTCTGGCCCGTGCGATTGCTCGTGCTGTTTTTTTGGCGTCGTCCAGCGCAGGCGATCTGCTGCCGTGCTGGTCCGAGATGCATGATAACCGCGAGTGACCGTCAATACACCGCTGTGACACAGTGACATCACGCGGCAATCTGCGCGTTGACTCTGCCTAAAACCAGCCTTCCATTCAGTGTAGAAAAAACGCATCGGAGCATCAGCTATGAAACGAATTCTAGCCACCGTGATTGTCTGCCTGCTGTCCTTTCCCGCCCTTGCAGAAGGCGATGCTGAGGCAGGTAAAAAAGGTTTTAACAAATGTAAGTCCTGCCACATGATTGCTGATCCAGCAGGTGAAGTCATCGTTAAAGGCGGCAAGACTGGACCTAACCTTTACGGTGTTGCGGGCCGCACCGCAGGCACGGTTGAAGGGTACAAATATGGCGACAGCATCGTTGAAGCCGGTGAAAACGGTCTGGTCTGGGATGAAGAAACATTTGTTGCCTATGCAGAGGATCCCAAGGCTTTTCTAAAGGACTATCTGGGTGAGACGGCGGCAAAATCCAAAATGACTTTCAAGCTAAAAAAAGGTGCAGAAGACGTCTATGCCTATATCGTGAGTGTGTCCGGAGAGTAGTGGCAAAAGAATATTCGAAGACATAGACCGAAGTTTGGCCGCTATCCCTGCGGCCATTCGCACGATTGATTCTCGAACTGATCGAAAGCACCTTTGTATCATCGGATGGTCCCCCGCTCACCTTCAAAAAAGATCATCCAGAACGTCAGGCTGCTTTGGGCGTAGCTATCCCGTTATTACCGCCGCGAAATTGTTTCGGCAGCAGGAGAGAATAGATGGGTATCATGATTCCAGCATGGGTAAATGGCGTTCTGGTTCCCGTGGACAAGCTGGAAGCACATGAAAAGGGCCTTAAGCACAAGGCGGTTTCGGTCTTTTTGGTGCGCGGTACTGAAATTCTAATCCAGCGACGCGCGATGGGAAAATATCATACTCCCGGTCTTTGGGCGAACACCTGCTGCACCCACCCGGATTGGAACGAAAGCGCATCGGTTTGCGCAGTGCGGAGATTGGCTGAGGAGCTAGGGATCACTGGTTTGTACCCAGAATATCGACACCGTCTGGAGTATCATGCGGATGTTGGTAATGACATGGTGGAACATGAAGTGGTTGATGTGTTTCTGGCCCATGTGCGCGGTCAGTTGAAAATCGATCCTAATGCTGACGAAGTCATGGACATACGCTGGGTTGATTATCATGATCTGTTGGCGGAAGTGAAACGTCACCCGGATCGTTTTACACCTTGGTTGAAGATATATCTGCACAACCATGCAGATACGATTTTTGGGCCTGACTTGATCATTTCGGCTAATTCTTAGGATACCGAATAAAATCCCGGCCTTGCATGGTTTGCCCAAGCCGCCTAAATCAACGCCCCATGGCCAAGCAGAAGACAGACCCGAATTATAAAGTGATTGCTGAGAACCGGCGTGCGCGCTTCGATTATGCAATTGAGGATGATCTGGAATGCGGCATTGTGCTAGAGGGTTCCGAGGTCAAATCCTTGCGCGCAGGTGGGTCAAACATTGCAGATAGCTATGCCTCAGTGGACGACGGAGAGCTTTGGCTGGTTAACAGCTATATTGCCCCGTACGAACAGGCCAAAGTGTTCAAACACGAGGAGCGTCGTCGCCGCAAGCTTTTGGTTTCAAAAAAACAGATGGCGAGTCTTTGGAACGCGACGCAGCGTAAAGGCATGACCTTGGTGCCGCTGGTTTTGTACTTTAACCACAAAGGCCGGGCTAAGATTAAGATCGGTATCGCCAAAGGTAAGAAGATTCACGACAAGCGTGAAACGCAAGCCAAGCGGGACTGGTCACGCCAAAAGCAACGTCTGATGAAGGATCATAGCTGATCCCTATTTCTGAACTGATGCGCGTTTTATGTTGAAGGCTTCGACAGCTGCTGCGGTTTCGGGGCGGATGTTTTCGATTCCTTCATAAGGCGGTCCATATGCAGGAGGTGTATCGGGGTACTTTTCCTTGCGGGCCAAATGGCGACCAAGGATGCGCACGAATTCCTGCCCTCCCCAAGCGCCGACCTCGGTTGAAACCGGATATTTTTCGTGAGTATCCCGATAGATGTCGTAGAACTCGGCAAGAATCGCGCTTTCACCAGCTGCGGGAAGATTCAGGCGCAGCTTGTCCTTCACAATGGCTTTAGGAGAGTCGATGGAATAGATGATCACGCTATCGCGTCGCCCTTTGGATTCATCTTCGAACAGAATCGATGCGGACTGATCAACACCATCAACCAGGCGGTCTGTAGGAATGCCGCCTTCGGCGCCAGCGAACCGAGATAGTGTCGTATAAAGGTCCGACACATGTATGATGTTGTTGATCATGGAATCAGCTCCGATCATTCCGGGCCAACGGATAAACGCATCGACGCGTACACCACCTTCGGTCGTATCACCTTTGCCGCCTCTGAAGATCATCGGCGAATATCCCGATTGTGGAGAATACTTTGTGAAATGGCCGTTATCGCCCATCACAACGATTATGGTGTTCTCAGTCAGACCCAGTGTATCCACTTCGGCAAACAGATCGCCAAGCCAAGTGTCCAGCAATTGCATTTTGTCAACGTAAAGCCCACCGTTAGGGCTGTCTGGCCCATCACGGCCCGCCCGTGTGTTGTCCAGTGGGATCATGGGCCAATACTGCAAAAAGAATGGGTCTTTACCGCTGGCCAGCCTCTTCAACTCGGACGGGTTTTGTCCTGAAACGCCTGATTCATTTCGTCATACTTTTCAGCGTTCCAACGTTCGCCCGGTTCCATCCTGATTTCTCTTATCGGACCACCGTTTTCGCCTTCGATTACCGTCATCATGGCCGAAGCGTCGGGCCGGAAAAGATCGTCCAAAGTGTAAACCGGGTCGAAATCCGCAATGCCGACCGAAACCTGTTCACGGATGGCATCGTCGTGAAAAATGGTGAGCTGACCTTGTTGATGGATGGCATGTTGAGCGTAATCAAACCCCTGGTTCATCGCCCAGCTTTCGGCAATGTCGCCCATATGCCACTTTCCGACATGGCTGGTCGCGTAGCCTGCGTCTTTTAGGCAGCACACCCATAAATTTCTGTTCATTCACATAGGCTTGTGATTCACTTTCGCAAAACAACAGGCGGGAGTGGGAAATTGGCGCGATCTGACATGAGCGATTTGGAG